>JBGTEI010000206.1:0-4724 GCA_041747875.1 Pyrinomonadaceae bacterium
TGCCAGAGGTTTTGATTGAGCGATTTGTACGCCGCTTCGATCACTTCAACCGATGCGAGTGCGTCTGAAGGTTTGATCAGCAATTCTTCGGTGCCGAGTATTGCATTGCGGAAGTTTTCGAGTTTTGATTTGAAAGCCTGAACTTTATCGTAGCCTTTTCCAAACACAACCCACTCCGGGCTATTATTTAGCTTATATTTTGATTCACGCCAGCCAATATGAAGCGTGCCGTTTGTTCCATAAACGCTGATAAAATTCGGCAATTCTTTGTTGATCCCCCATGTCAGATCAACGCTGGCTGCCACGCCGTTTTTTGTCTTTGCGAGAAGCTTTACATTCTCGTCAACTTTCAGATTCTGCGTGCCGCTTGTTTCAAGCGCTAGAACATCGGTGATCGGTCCGAGAAAGTAACGGATGATGTCGACCGAATGCGTACCGTTATCTATCAAAACGCCGCCGCCTCCGATCTCTGAATCCGAATTCCAGCGCTTCGACATATCGACCTTTGCGGTAAATGCATTTTCAAATTGAACGATCTCGCCCAAAATTCCCGATGCTACCAAAGATTTTGCCTTGATCGCGTCCGCAACGTAGCGAAATTTCGAAGCCATTGTGAATTTTACGCCGGTGCTTTCAGCCGTCTCGATCATCTTTTTTGCTTCCACAACCGAAAGACAAAGCGGTTTTTCACATAACACGTGCTTACCGAGATTCATAAAATATCCGGCAATTTCGGGATGCGAATTTGGCGGAGTTGAAACGATCACCGCATCAAATTCTGCAGTTTCGCCAAGCGTTTTATAGTCTTCAAAACTCTTCGCGCCAAAAGGCTCTGCAAAAGCAATCGCCGATTCTTTATTGACGTCAGCTACAGCGACCAAATCGCAGCATTCGCTTGTTTGAAACGCCTGTGCATAAGTTTGGGCGATCCCGCCCGTTCCGATAAGTGCAAATTTAAGTTTGTTCATAAATAATGTTTTGCCACAGAGGACACAGAGTTCACTGAGGATTATTCATAACTTTTCCTCGGTGTTCTCTGTGAACTCGGTGGCTATTCTATTTTCTTGCTGCTTCAACTGCGTCACGAATGGAAGCCGCTAAAAACTCAATATGTTGTTCCGTATATTTTTCGTTGATCGGCAAAACTAAGATGTCGTGCAGACCTTTCAGCGTTCCAGGGAATTTTTCGTCCGAATAATCGACCGCTTCGGGGCGTGCAAGATTGAATGGGTAGTGTGAATCGCCAAACGTGTTTTGCTCACGGAAAACCATACATTTGTATGCGGGTTTGACAACATATCTTGGCGCAGATGCGACGTCGTATGTTTTTAGTGCCTTGGAAAGTCCTACTGCGCCGTCTTCAATTTTTGTATCGTCAACCCTAAGACAGAATTTCCAGTATGTCATCGTCGCATTGTCTTTCGGCTTGTAAGACTCAATTCCATCGATGTCGGCGATCCTTTCGTCGAGAAGCTGCGCCATTTTCTGACGCTGTGAAACGGATTTGTCTAATTTCTTGAGTTGTTCATAAGCGATCGCGGCTTGAAGCTCGGTCATACGATAATTTAACGCAATAAAGTAATGATCCGGATTTTCATCGCCGTAACCCCATGCTTTGTTTATACATAGATACAAGCGTCTGGCTAGCGCGTCGTCATTTGTGACCACGATCCCGCCTTCGCCCGTTGTCATTTGCTTACCCTGCTGGAACGAAAAAGCACCGATCGCACCGATCGTTCCAACCTTTTCTCCGTCAACCGTTGCTAAAAAGCTTTGCGCAGAATCCTCGATAACCGGAATCCCGCGGGAATTCGCAAGTTCCATGATCGCTTCCATCTCGCACGGATTTCCAAAAAGATGCGTCACGATGATCGCTTTCGTCTTGTCAGACAGCACTGCTTCGATCGTTTCCGCCGTAACATTTAAAGTTTTTGGATCGACATCTGCAAAAACAGGGATCGCGCCCTGATAAACGATCGGCGTCAAAGCGCCCATGTCGGTTATTGAAGTTGTAATGATCTCATCGCCCGGATTTGGATTGATCGCGGCGATCGCTACGTGAACTGCAGCCGAACCAGAATTACAGGCATACGCATATTTAACGCCCATCTTTTCTGCAAAATCCGCTTCAAGCAGCTTGCCGTATTTGCCTTTCGTAGTGATCAATGTTCCGGATTCCAATACTTCCTTGACGGCGTTTAGCTCTTCTGCGCCGAAGGTTCTGCCTGAAATGTCCTGATCGTTTGGTAGTTTGATATTTTCTAGTTTTGTTGTTGGTGTCATGATTGTGTTTTTGTTTAATTAGTATTTCCTAGAGCTGTATCTGGATTTTGTCCGGTCAAATTTAACGAACCACCTTCGGTTCGCTTGATGTCCGCACATTCAAAAATTTGGTAAAAATAGCGGTTACTTTAGAAGTTTTTCTTCAATTTCCTTTTCTTTGGTTAAAGAAGGTTTAATAGATTCATTTTTCCGAAAGAAACGGTCTTTTGAGAGTCTCGAGAGGAGTTTGAGATGTCCGAAAATGGTTCTTACCGTTTTCATTTTTGAGATCCCGAAAAGGCGCACTTCCAAAATTGCCGGATATTCGATGATCTTCCCGCCGCGAAGATCGACCTTTCCAAGCATTTCAGCCACGCCTAAAAATCCATTTTCTTTTATATCGAGATCGATCACCGAGCTTCGCCGATAAACGCGGAAACAACTCGTGTATGTCGAAAGCTTTGCGCTCAATGCGCGGCGATACAGCCACGATGCTCCTTTTGACAGGAACAACCGCCATTCCGGAACATTTCTAACTCCGCCCTTACGGTGATAAGGCGATGCGGTGACCATACTTATGTCTTCGGTTAAGAGCGGGATCATATTGGCTAGTTCGTGAGGATCATACGTACAATCGCAATCCATCGAACAAACAATCTCAGTTTCCGCTGCTTTTATCCCTGTCATTATTCCTGCAGCGACGCCGCGATTTTCTTTGTGCTGAACGATCCGCACATTTTCCTTCTTTTCAAAAAGGTCGATCAGGCTCTCGTACGTGTTGTCAGTGCTTTTGTCATCAACGAATATGAAATTTGGCGTAAAATCTGCATCGAGTAATTCTTCTTCTACACTTCTCAGGGTATTTGCGAGGTAAGGCAATGTCTCAGCTTCGTTGTAACAGGGGATCGTGATCGTTACTTCGGTCCGGGTTTTATTGTCTTTCTTTGAGGTCTGAAGTATCTCAACCGTGGTTTCCTGCTCATGATATTCAAGTTTTAGCTCGTCTTTTAGATCAAGGTGCTCGGCAACGCCGCAAAAATCGTAAAGCCCAAGGTTTTCGCGAATGATCCATTCCATTTTATCGAGCTTTCTGTAGTGTCTTACGCGATTGTAACGCGATGCCGCAGAGATCCGCGGCTGTTCCGGATCGAGTTCCCAAACGTGAAAATAAAAGATAAACGGTTCTTCGTAGCGATTTGTCCAATCCTTGACCGCGTGACGCATCAATGTATAGGGGATCTGGCGAAAATAATTTCCGCCCGAGATCGGAAGAAGCCCGATTCCGAGATTGCGGGTCGAATAGGGGAATTCCCAAATAGCTTTTCCGCTTTTGTGGATCTGATGTGCAAACCGGCGTCGTTTTTCGTTTTGTTTTACAGGAACGAATGAAGCGTCGTAGGCAAACCCTTCATCAGCTAAGATCTCGAAAATACGCTCGTCCTTTTCGTAGGAAAGCTTTTCTGCGGCGCGATATCCGACAATTTTCTGTCCGCTTGCGGCTTGCAATATTGTGTTCGTTTTGCGGAGATCTTCGCGGATCTCGTCAGTTGTAAGCTGACTTAGTGAGCGATGGTAAAAACCGCGCGATGCTACTTCGTGTCCGCGCGACGCGATCTCCCTCACTAATTGCGGATTCTGCTCTGCGATCCAGCCCAAAACGAAAAAGGTAGCTTTGGTTCCCGATTCGTCCAGAAGATCCAGAGTCTTTCGTGTGTTTTGTTCGTACCGCGGTTCAAAATTCGACCAATTTCTTTGCTGGATCAATTTGTCGAAAGCACCCACGTGGAAATAGTCCTCTACGAGAACCGTAAGCAAGTGTCTTTTTGGGTCGAGTTTATTGGTCATGAAAAACGGAGCGGAAGATCATTTACCCGTAGATAGCGGCCGGCTCAGATTGGAGAGGATCTTGGTGATCCTTGCTGCGCTTTTTCCATCGCCGAAAGGGTTTTGAACCTGCTTGACGGAGTTGATCCAGGTTTCCGCCAGGTAATTGTCCTCTAACATTGTAGCGAATCTTCTGGGGTTTCCGCCAACTAACTTTGCAACACCGCATCGCACCGCCTCGGGTCTCTCTGTAGTTTCCCTAAGAATGAACACAGGTTTGCCCAAACTTGGCGCTTCTTCCTGAACACCCCCCGAATCAGATACGATCAGCCACGAACGCTCCATCAGATATACAAAATCCTTATAATCAAGCGGGTCAGTTAAGATCACTCTTTCGCAACCCGATAAGATTTCTTCTGCGATCTTCCTCACGTTTGGATTCGGATGAACAGGAAAGATCATGGAGACATTTTTGTGCTTTTTTACAAAGTCGCGCAATACAACCAGATTCTTTCCCATAAATTCACGAAAGCTCTCACGGCGGTGCGTCGTAAGCAGAATTATTTTGTTGTCTTCCACCTTGCTTACTAATGATTTAACTTCATCGCTGGGTTTGAATTTCCTTCTGATGAAATGGA
>JBGTEI010000207.1:0-4442 GCA_041747875.1 Pyrinomonadaceae bacterium
GTTTCGATTCTGATCGGTTGTGTTTCTTGTGTCATTATTGGATTGTACCTCTTTCTCTATTTATTAATTAATGTCGAAATAATTAGGCCGGATACTTCTGAGGCTTGAGCGGAATAGATGCCAACTATTATGGGTTTTTGCCGATTTGAAACTGAAAACTTAATACCATCGGAAAATAGCTGAAGATCAATGAGATTTGTAAGGTTATGGGCAAAGGATTTCTTGTCACCAGAAAACATGAGTCTTTGATCGGTGATTACAAAATTGCCCGAGCTGACATTGACGATTCCTTTTTCCGCGAGGATTTTCCCCCGTGTAGCACCAATTCGATAATTTAATCCCCTAGCGATTCTTATACTAACCCCGTGGGATCCACCGACATATTTACGATTGATAATCTGTTCTTCTTGTAAAAAGGCCGCGGCCTCAAAGTGGGCCGTTTCTCCTTTTTTCAAGACTACCTTATCGGGTGAACAAATTGGCAATTCACCATTCTCAATTTTCTCTAATAGTTGAAAAAAAAGAATTTCGTTTCTGGCCAACTTTAAAATCTCCGACGAAATTTCAAGTTTCATTGCGATTTGCTTAGACGCGCGGTTCTCAAGCTCCGTAATCTTACGGTCGGAGATCAAAACTTCGACAACGTTCCAAAAGAACGCATCTTTCAAATCTCGGAATTCCTGCTCACTCAACTCACTTTGGAGGTAAAGACTATTGACCTGGTTTAATTCGCTGTCACTAATCGCCCCGTCAAGTACTGCATCCGCCAGAATTTTTTGGAGTTCCTGTTCTTGCTCTTTTTTTAACTTTCCTTTGCCAAAACTCTCTTTTAGTTTTCTAAAAAGGCTCATAAAATATTACCTTCTGAACGTTCCCATTCTTAATCAATCTTCACACAAACATTCTTCTCTTCCGTAAAAAACCTCAATGCTTCAAATCCGCCTTCGCGCCCGACGCCGGATTGTTTCATCCCGCCGAATGGAGTCCTCAGATCGCGCAGCAGCCAGCAGTTTATCCAGACGATTCCGCATTCGATCTTTTCTGCCATCCTATGAGCGCGGGAAAGGTTTTCTGTCCAAATAGTAGATGACAAACCGTATTCTACGCTGTTCGAATATTTTAAGACTTCCTCTTCCGTGTCAAAAGGCTGGATCGTTACCACTGCACCGAAGATCTCTTCCTGATTTGTCCGACAGTCAAACGCGAGGTTTTCAATGATCGTTGGCTCAATAAACCAACCGTTTTCACATCGTCCGGTAACTTTTGCTTGATTGCCGCCGAACAAAACACTTCCGCCTTCTTCCTTTGCCAGCTCAATATACGAAAGCACTTTTTCAAGATGTGGTTTTGAAACGACGGCGCCGACGTTTGTATCCGCATCAAGCGGATCGCCGATCTTTAGTTTTGAAACTTTGTCGACAAAATCCTCCTTAAATTTCTCATAGATCGTACGCTCGACAAAGATCCGCGATCCGCAGAGACAAATCTGACCTTGATTTGCGAAAGAGGAACGGACGGTTGTTTCGAGCGTTTCGTCATAATTACAATCGGCAAATATGATATTTGGATTTTTCCCTCCGAGCTCGAGCGAGAGTTTCTTGAATTTAGGGGCTGCTTCGCGTGCGATCCACTCGCCGGTTTTTGTTCCGCCCGTAAACGAGATCGCTTTTATATCTTTATGTGAAACGATCGCCGCGCCGGTTTTTGGTCCGAGACCGTGAACGATATTTAGAACACCCTTTGGCAAACCGGCTTCAATGCAGATCTTTGAGAGCAAGTAAGCTGTCATCGGTGTGATCTCCGATGGTTTTGCAACAACACAGCATCCTGCTGCGAGCGCCGGTGCGATCTTCCACGAGAAAAGATAAAGCGGCAAATTCCACGGCGAAATACAGCCTACGACGCCAACCGGCTGACGAAGTGTGTAGTTTATCGCCTGTCCAACGGTTTCGTGAGCTTCGGTCGCAGTATGCATTGCAGCGGTTGCGTAAAACTTAAAATTCGAAACTGCACGCGGAATATCGACCGTTATTGCAAGCGCCTTTGTTTTTCCGTTATCTATACTTTCGGCCTCGGCAAGGAAATCGAGATCGCGTTCGATCAAAACCGATATGCGCATCAAGATATCGTGTCTTTCTTCAGCAGACATCTTTGACCAAACCGGAAAAGCAAGGTTGGCTGCCTCGACCGCTTTTTCGACGTCCCGTTCATCTGAATCGGGGATCAGCGAATAGATTTCGCCGAGCGCGGGGTTAAAGTTCTCAAGATACTCTTCAGAGACGGGAGCAAGCAATTCACCGCCAATATAATTTTCTATCTTTAGCATTTGGAGGGAATTATATTACATTCTTGCAAAACGAGGGTAGGGAGGGGGACGTAAAACGCAATACGCGATAAGTAATACGTTTTACGCAATTCGCTATACGCCGTTTATTTCAACTATCTACAATCAATGCGGAAATTGCTGATTTGCACGATGGCGTTATTTTCGAGCAATCAGCGAGTCATGCTTTTCGAATTGCGTAGAGCGAATAGTGTCAAGCGTATTACATATGACGAATCACGTATCACTTATAAGACGGATCAAGCCGTAATTTTGCGGCTTCGAGTATTGACGCAAACTCTTTATCTTTTCGAATTTCATCAAGATTCGAATCAAATTTTAAGTGAATATAGTAAATGAGGGTGTTTTCTTTAGCGTTTCTTAAAACTTCCAGCGCCTTGGGTTTTTCGTTGAGAAACAGATATGCGGTCGCAAGTTCATAAGAGAATTCGTCCGGTTTCCTATTAGTCAATCCTTTTTGAAGAAATGCACGGGCTTCGTTGCTATTTCCATTCTTTGCCGCTACCCGACTCCGGAGCAGGTTAAATTCCGGATCATTCGGCGAATCTTTTAGGAGCGAATCGAGTTCGTCGGCGGCCTTATCATGTTCACCTTTTTGCTCAAATATCTCGGCTAAATAAGATCTCGCCGCAGCTGATTTTGGGTCGATCTCGAGTGCTTTTCTGCAGAAGATCATTGCTTCATCAGGTTCGCGGTTGAGCCTTAAAAGCCGTGTCAGAGTTTGATTTGCAACCATCGACGTAGGGTCCGCCTTTTGTGCGAGCCGGAGCTCGCCGATCGCATCAACGAGAGTATCGTTTAGCGTCAACATGACAGCGAGCCGCAGCCGAGCAGCAGTATTATTCGGTTTGATCTCTATCGCGCGACGGTACAGCGAACCCGCTTCCTCCGGAGATTTGTCATACAGCGCGACAAGTCCAAGGGCGGTCAATGCTTCTGAAGAACGCGGGTCGAGCTGAAGCGCTTTGTTTGCCATCTGGCGCGCCTTTGCGATCGCTTCAGCTTCGGGCATCGATTTGAATTTGTAATATGCGATCAACGAATAGGAATCGGCCGCGAGTGCATAAGCCGGCGCGAAATTCGGATCATTTTTGATGGCTTTTTCAAATTGTTCGACAGCTTTCGGAAGATTTTCCTCGGAACGCTGGTCGTAATAATAGAGTCCGATCGTGTAGGCCTGATAGGCTTCGATGTTTTCGGTGTATTTGTTGTTTTTCTCAACCTGCGTTGGTTCCTGAAGTTTGAGTGAAAGTCGTGTTGCAACTTGTTCTGAGATCCTGTCCTGAAGCGCGAAAATATTTGAAAATTTTGAATCGAATTTGTCAGACCAGGTCGGAGTTTTATCTTTTACGCTGATCAGCTGCACATTTACACGGACTGTATCATTCTCGCGCTGGATCGTTCCGGTCAAAACCGCATCGACATCGAGCTTTTCGCCGATCTCGATCGCACTGTCTGTTCCTTGTTCGAGAAATTTGACGATCGTGCTCGTTGGGGAAACCGATATTTCCTTTTGATTACCGAGTTTTGAAATTAACGAGTCTGCAATTCCCAGCCCGAGCTTTTCATCTGCACCGCCTCCGATCTGGTTAAAAGGGAGGATCGCGATCGATCTGATTTTGGCAATCCCGGGTTCTGGTTCGCCGTCCGGATAAAAAAAGTACGTGATGAGCGAAATAATTGCGACGAATAAGAAAGCGAATGCAAACCATTTGATGATTCGGGAATTTGAAGTGATTGGCACCGGAGGCTTTGATAAAGCCGTGTTTTCCGCCGATGCCGCGGAAATATGGATCGCAGGATTCAGTTTCTGTACGGGTGAACCTATGATTTCATCAGAATGGTTGCCGTTTGTATTTTCGGGTTCGGATCTTTCGCGATCAAGACTTAAATGCAGAGGTGCCATATCGGCAAACTCTTCGCTTACATCTCCGATGAAGCGATAGCCATACTTTGGGATAGTTTCAATGAAATCTTCCGAGTCTCCATTATCTTTGAGAGCTTTTCTAACCATATAAATATGCTGGGCTAGATTTGCTTCTTCTACAAAATTTTCGGTCCAAATGCCGTTTAGGATCTCATGTTTTCTGAGACCGCG
>JBGTEI010000208.1:0-1929 GCA_041747875.1 Pyrinomonadaceae bacterium
ATTAAAAAGTTAAAAAATAGGAGAATTTATGAGAGAACTTTTTTTTATAGTTACGTATTTGCTGATAATTTTGCTACCGTTTGCCGCGTTCGGATGGATCGTATATCGAATGATAAAAGGCAGCGGAGGAAGCAATAATTCAATTACGGGTGGTTAAAAACTGAATCGGCAGAATAGATCAATTTGGCAAAACCGTGGTATTTCCAAACTTGTTGCGAGACGAAAATTCGCCGCAATTTGTAATGCGCTAAAAAGTTGAGATCAAAAGCCTAGGTTGGCCAAAAACATTGAGTCTTAAATTTTTTGAGCCGTTTTTTTGGTTTTTGTCGCATTACTTTTCTAAGGGACAAATTAAAATGAAAACATATACAAAATCAAATTGGCAAAAGCAATTGGTATTTGCCTCCATCGCAATTGTGGTTTTATTGTTTGCGGCAAGTTCGCAGGCGTTCGGACAAAAATACAAACCCGGCGACCGGGTTGAGGTTGATCCGAGCGGTATCGAAAATTGGATGAGTGGAACCGTTCTTACATTTTTGGAAGGAGATGAACCAAAATTCAAAGGAGAATATTACCTTGCCCGTGTGCTGATCGATAAATGGAAGGCGACCTATCCCGAAGGCGTTTTAGTTCAAACAATACACATCCGACCATCTAAAGCTGAAGTTACAGCCACTCAACAAGATCAAAACAAACCGGTGAATGATCGGCCGGACGCCAAAGAGATCAAAAACAACGAATTCGGTGCGAAATTCAAGCCGGGTGACCGTGTGGAGTGCGACACGATGGATATCGGAAAATGGTATAAGGGAACGGTTTTACCTTTTGAGGCTAAAGATAATCCCGATTTGGCAAAAGATAAAACTGGCCAATATTTCTATATCCACCGCGTTCGTATGGACAATGAAGCTTCACTCAGACCGGAAGGCGGAATGTGTTTTACCGACCGGACCCGCCTGCTGGCTGGCGGCGCGCCGATGGAAATACCAAAAACCGATGTTCCGATCGGCAAAGTAACGGTTGATGAAAACAACACGCTTTCGGCCGATCGACCGATCATGGACTGTCCGGTCGAACAACCGAAAGTAAGAAACGGGTCGCGGCCAAACCCTGAACTGCTAAAGAAAATAGTACGCTGCGATAAAGGCGAGATTCCTGCTTCGAAAGGTCTTGACGGAGCGGTCACCGTAGACGTCACGGCACTGCAAATTGCGGCTCCGCGACAATGGATCTATGCAAACGACATCGGCGGCAAACCCGGCACGACCATCTATCCGGTGCGGGTAACTTATACAGTGAAAACCTTTTATCGCACTCGAACGGTGGTCGCTGAAAACTGGGTTCGCACGATCAATTTCTACGTCAACGATTTTGGCGAATGGCAGAGCGGTTCGGAAGAGCCGGTTAAAAGTCCAGCGTCAAAGGATATTCCGCGATTGCCGTAGGGGCGAATCAACAAATTGTAAATAGGATAAGACTCCAAATTCCCTTTTGACGACTAAAAGCAATTTGCCGAAAAGAATGATGAAAGCAAAAACAGCGACACTATTTTTGATTCTAATTTTTTTCGGCAAAATTGTTTCCTGCCGAAGTGGAAAACTTGAGAAAGCTGGCGGTCAATGCGTTTACGAGAGCGAGGCGGTAACTATCTTGGTCAAAAGCATTGAGAGAGAGAGAAGATCTCCGCTGAAAGAGAAATACTGAGCATCGCCTAAGACACGACTTTCGACGTCGGCAGTAAAAAGGGCAATGTTATGCACTCCTCAGTTGAAGCTGAAGACGCGGAAGCTAAAGCGAAAGGAGGTGAGGTCGGCAAGAAGTATCACGCCTCGATTAGCCGACTCGTTTCGGGAACTTACAATCCCGAACCTGTTTATCCCGAACTAAAGAATTGGGAGTAAACCCAAAAAATTAAATTTCGGCCTCTTT
>JBGTEI010000209.1:0-11452 GCA_041747875.1 Pyrinomonadaceae bacterium
TCCTGATCAACCAGAAAGTCGTCGTACTGCGTCCAAATATCGGAGATAATTTCAAACTTTTTAAGCTCGATCGGTTTAGTTCCAACCGCTTCTTTTGCCCACGTCGCCCTCCGTGCGGCCATTTCGCGGCCGGTTTCAAAATCCTTGGCGTTTTTTCTAAGCGGGAAAGGCGCGAGAAAAACGACGGCGCTTCCATCACCTTCTTCTTTAAACGAAGTTACGATCCCGGATTCATCTGGAGCGTCTGCGAGTTCAACCTCGAAAGTGCATCCGTTGACCGGCTGATTCGTTTCCAAGTTGGTAATTCCAAGCATTACTGAAGGGTATTCTGCAATGCCGCCGGCTCTTGCCAACTTCGAGTGCCAATCCCAGGTGCTAAGGTCGATCCAGTCTGTCCATTGCCCGGACTTTGAATTGGCGGCCATGCTTTCGAATTGCCATGGGTCGGCGTCGTGACGAAAACCGACTATTGATACCCGTAAATTTTCTGATGATGGCTTGGTTACTCTGAATCTAATGAAAACAAACTTGTCTCGCTGCTGCGCGTTAAGAGTGCAGCTGGAAGAAATCACAAAAATGACCGAAAGGATCAAGACGATCCGAATGAGCTGTTGGGGTTTATGCGGCATAGGCAGTGGCGTTTTGATCAAAAAAACATATCTTGCAAGATCACTCTGCGTAATCGATATCGAGTGTCATGCGGTAATCGGAGGCCATAGAAGGATGTCCGTTGGCGATCGAAACTTCGATCCCGTTTTCATATGCGGCTTTTGCTTTTTCTTCTTCGCCGATCGCTTCGTAAGCTTTTGCGAGCATTCCATAAGCTGCACCTTCATCAGTTTGAAATTTTAAGTAGTCTTCAAGCGTATTTATCGCGGCTTCGTTATCTCCAGCTTTTACATATTCATTCGCTAAACCAAACAAAACCATTGGGTTTTCCGGATCGGATTCCAGCATTTGTTTAAAGACTGTAATTCTGTCTGACATATATCTCCCGAAAATATTGAAAGTTAAAACGTGAAAAGGTGAAAAAGTTAAAAGGTGACACGGTCCGCCTTTTTCAGTTTTTCGAATCGGTCGAGCTAACTTTAGTTGCGCACCTTTAGCGTTTGATTGATGATTTTATTCTAAAGGCCGTCCGAAACAAAATTCATTAATCTCAAAATAGTTTTTGTTGAACGGGAAGTGCAGTTGGCTTTGCCTTTTCAAACGGTTCGTATTTTACAAATCCCAATCGCCTAAAATGAAGATCAAACATATTTCGCGCGATCTCCCAGCGCTCGGTTCTTCCTGAATTTCGTTCGGCATAGTTTTTATGCCGAAGTCGTCCGTTTCGTTCACGCTTTATATGGTTGAGAATTTTACTCGCTTTTGTCGGAAGTTTCTCTTCCAGTCGCTGCGTAAAATACTGCTCGATCGAAGCAGTATCAAAATGGACAAATGACATAAAAGCCTTTGTCGCACCATTTTCATGCGCTCGCTCTAAAAGCTTGGGGATCTCGGAATCGTTATAACCTAAGATCACGGGCGCGATCCCGATCCCAACAGTTATTCCATGATCCGCCAGTTTTTTCATCGCTCGAAATCGCGCTTCGGGAATCGGCGTATAGGGTTCAAAAGGATTCGACGATTCTTTCGTTAAAAACGGGATCGAAAACAGGACGGTCGAATCGAGGTCTTTTAAGATATCCGCGTCGCGCGTAACAAGCGGTGATTTTGTAATAACGCCGGTGTTGACGCCAAATTCTGCACAAACTTTTAGACATTTTTGCGTAAGTTTATAGTTCGCTTCAAGCGGTAAATACGGATCGGTCGAAAAAGAAAATTCAAGATGCGGAATTTTTAGCCGGGTTTTCTTTAGATCCTGACGCAGAATTTCCGGAGCATTTACTTTTACGACGATCTTCGTTTCAAAATCGGTCCCCGCACCATAACCGATAAACTCGTGGTATCTTCGCGCAAAGCAATAAGTGCATCCGTGTATACAGCCGCGATAACAATTCACGATAAGCCGGTATCCAACTTCATTCTCAGCGTAACTCTTTGTGATCATTGATTTTGTTATCGACTCTTCAAATATTTGAAGCTTTGTTTCCGGCGGTTCACCGACAAACTCTGAGGAGTAAGCTTCATATGGATTGGGAGGGTTTTGGACTTGTCGCATGCATAATACAATAGCCCATCTTTAGGCTGCGTGCAATTTTAAAGCATCGATTCTGCAACGAACAACCGGCCCGAATAATTGCTTTGCAATATATTTAGAAACCCCGCATTACAAGGCGGGTTTTCTTCGATATACTATGCAGTTTTAACAAGGGCAATTTTAATAATGAATATAGAACAGATAGAAACCAAGGATCCTTCGTTTGACGATTTCGGACTGAGCGAAGATCTGATGAAAGCGATAAAGCATCTCGGATACGAAACGCCGTCGCCGATCCAGGCGAAAACGATCCCGCTGATACTCGAAGGCAAGGATATTATTGGTCAGGCGCAAACCGGAACCGGAAAGACCGCGGCATTTGCGCTTCCGATGCTTGAAAAGATCGATTCAAAGAATAAAAAAATTCAGGCGCTTGTTTTGACGCCGACACGCGAACTCGCGATCCAGGTTGCCGAAGCTATCCATTCATATGGAAAATATATCGGGCGAATAAAAGTGTTACCCGTCTACGGCGGACAATCGATCAGCCAACAGATCAGGCATTTGAGAAGCGGCGTGCAGATCATTGTCGGAACACCGGGACGTGTGATGGATCATTTAAGACGGGAAACTGTTGATATCTCTGATCTTAAAGTAATGGTCCTCGACGAAGCCGACGAAATGCTGCGGATGGGTTTCATCGAAGATGTTGAATGGATTCTCGGCCACACGCCTGAAACACGTCAAACGGCACTTTTTTCCGCAACAATGCCAAGACAGATCCGGCGCATTGCTGATAGACATATCAAGAACGCCGTTCACATTGAGATCGAGCAAAAAACATTGACCGTTCCTGCGATCAAGCAGTTTTTTATCAATCTTCCGGAACGGCAAAAAACTGATGCCTTAACACGAATTCTTGAAATTCAATCTATTCCGGGCGAAGCAATGTTGATCTTTCATCGAACAAAGATCGGCACCGAACAGCTAAAGGATAAACTCCAGGCGCGCGGTTATGCGGCTGAAGCTATGCACGGTGATATGAATCAAAATCAGCGTGAAAGCGTCATCAAGCGCATGAAAAACGGCAAGGTCGAGATCGTTGTTGCAACCGATGTTGCGGCACGCGGTTTGGACGTTGAACATATTACGACCGTAGTTAATTACGACATGCCTTCGGATACGGAATCGTATGTTCACCGGATCGGAAGAACGGGACGTGCCGGGCGGGAAGGGAAAGCCATATTGTTTGTAACACCGCGTCAGCAAAGGATGCTTCGCGAGATCGAAAGATATACAAAACAAAAGATCGAGCCATTGAGATTACCGACCGATGCTGATGTCGCGGCAAGGCGCGAAGAGCGCGTAAAGAAACAATTGACGGATACTTTGGAAGAACAGGATCTGGCGGTTTATTCAAAACTCGTAAACGAATTGGCGGAAGAGACGGGAATTGACATTGCTGATATAGCCGCAGCAGCGACCTTTCTTTCGGTTGGCGAGAAGCAGCTTTCTGTCAGCACGGGAACAGATCCAAAACAATTTTCATTTTCCGAAGAAGGAATGGTTCGTTTACTTATCGATATCGGTCGTCGAAATCGGATCAGCCCCGGCGATATTGTCGGAGCGATTGCCAATGAAGCCGATATACCGGGCAAAGCGATCGGTGCGATCGATGTTAATGATGGGTTTACGCTTGTTGATATACCTGCCGAATTTGTAGAAAAAGTACTTTCGAATATGCAGGGAAGTCGGATTCGAAGTCAGAATATGAATATCCGGTTGGCATCTTCCGGCGAAGTGAAAAGCGCATTTGAAGAGCCGCGAAGAAAAAGCGAACCGAGGCGAAAAGGCGAACAACGGCAGACCGCACGTGCGCCGTCAAGGAAACCAAAAGTAAAAGTTCGAAGTAAGCCAAAAAAGAAATCTGACGGCACTGAATCAAACAATCCGTTTTTTGGAAACTTTGCAAAGCGTAAGAAAAAGAAGCGGAAGTAGGGTTTTTCAAACCGGAACGAACGTGCTCAAACGGAACGCATGCGACCCGCCTGCAATGAACACAAACGCATTCGAATTTCTCAATCGGGTTCAATTTTAACCAAAGATTTTTCGCGCTATGCGCTCATTGCAGGCGGGTCGCCTGCGTTCCCGCAAAGAGCGTCTGGAGCCATAATTAAGCCAATTCCTTTTGCATCAATAGATCGGTCTGCGGGTCTTTCCCTAAAAGGAAGACGTGTTCGCCGACAAACCTGAACCCTTGCTTTTCATAAAAGCGCTGCGCTCTCGGGTTGTATTCCCAAACTCCAAGCCACATCACATCACACTCATTTTCAGAAGCGATCTCATAACACCGGTCCATCAATTTTTGGCCAACGCCGTTACCGATCTGATCCTGCGTCGCGTACAGGCGATTTAACTCGATCGGGCGCAACGCAGAAATTCCATCTTCTAAGGTTCCAAAAGTTACCTTTGCATAGCCGACCGCGCGCTCATCGGATTCTGCCAAAATAAATGTTGAGTTCTTGTCTTCGAGCTCAACAGAGATCGTAGTAATACTAAACGCCTTTTTCATATATGCTTTCATATCTTCCGGCGCATTTTTGGGGTGATCGTGAAATGCGTCGTAAAAGGTCTTATACGACAAATCCGCGAGCAACTTTGCATCTTCAATGCTTGCCTTACGTAGAGTAATTTTGGTCATTCGAGTTATTTTTTCAGCGTAAATTAAACCGCGGAAAGCCCTAAAACAAGAATCGCTTACCGGTCCGCGGGTTTTTCGATCTTTTCTATTGGCTGCAAATTATGATCCGGTGATATTGATCAATCTGTTATAAATTTGCATCTTACCAGAATAATTTCTACTAATCCGGCAACTATCGCTAAGTTCTGATTCCGCTTTTATTTGAGCGAAATCTGAATCAAAAATCAAGATAAATATTACCACACACTAAAAATTTTACTTGACGTATTGAAAAACGCGGGTATTATGTTCGAAGTTCTAACAAACTACTATCGACCCTTAATTATTCGTTGCATATTGACACATAACAGCTTGTTTCTGTGTTTTTAGCGCCGGTCGGGCCAGAAAAACTGGTTGGCTAGCGCATAATTAGTTTAAGAATTTAACAAAATAATGAGACGAATCAACCCAAGTGACTTCAAGCTTGCCAAGCAGGGAACGTCGCGAGAGATCAACAGACAAATTGTTCTCACGCTGATCCGCACCCATCAGCCCATCTCGCGGGCGGACCTGGCACGGTTGATGGATACCAATCGCGCCAACGTAACGTTTATTGTCAACCAACTTCTGGAAGAAAACCTCGTTCGCGAAGGAGCAAAAGGCAGCGGCAAGGTTCGTGGAAGAAAGCCGACGTATCTTTACGTTAACGCGCGAAATAGCTTTGCCATCGCAGTAGATATTCGTGCGAGTCAAACGTTTTTGATGATCACGGATTCGGTTGGGCGCCAAATTGGTAAGATCAAGAGTTTTTCGACCGAATCAATTCTCGAGAACTTCGTCAAAACATTGTCTGAACACATTTTTGCCTTGATCGCGGGAAATTTTGACCTTTCCGATTGCGAAGGGATCGGAATAGTAGTTCCGGGGATGGTCGACCGAAAAGAAGGAATCGTTTTGAGGGCTCCGGCTCTGGGTTGGCTAAATGTAGATCTTCTGTCGCCGCTTCAGGCGGAATTTGATGGGGTAGATATTCAACTAGAAAATTCCGGAAAGGCTTGTGCACTATCGCAGATCTGGGCCAACTCGGATCTTACATCAATGCATAACGACATTGTCTTTGTCAGCGTTGCTGACGGGATCGGCGTTGGAATAATTAACAATGGCGAATTAATGCGGGGGAAACATAATACCGCGGGTGAATTCGGGCATGTTCCGCTGAGTATTGACGGTCCGCGCTGCTCCTGCGGAGCAAGCGGTTGCTGGGAAGCGTACATTTCAAACGTATCGACGCTGTCGAGGTATTTTGGAAGAAACATATCGTCGCGCGAGCCCAGATCGGTCGAAACTGCAAATTTTACTATTGAGGATCTGATCGCTAAGGCGAGGGAAGGCGACGGCAAGGCTTTGGCCGCGCTTCAATCTACTGCCCGATACTTAGGGCTCGGATTGGCTTCGATAATAAATGCGATCGATCCGCATTGCGTATATATCGGCGGTGAAATTACAGAAGCGTGGGACTTGATCGAATCACAGGTTCGTGAAGCGATAAAAGAAAGAACATTAACGAAGGAACTCGGAGCAACGTTGATTCGAATTGTTCCGGCAATAGAGCATCCGCGATTGCGCGGTGCGGTGGCACTTGTAACGGCTCCGGCTTTTGCTGCGCCAAAGGTAGCTTAGAAAATTTCGTAACTTGATCACGACCAACTTTGTAAATTTTTTGCAGCGGCGAGATTTACCTGGAATTAAAGAGATCAAGATCAAAAAGGAGACGCATTTGAAATGAAAGATTTTTACGGATTAATGACTTCGATGAGTAACGTTTGGGGGAAACGAGGGATAGCAATTTCTGCTGTGCTTGCGGTTATCGTTGCAATTCCTTTGGTAGCTTTTGGCCAGGTCACGACAGCCACGCTCGTCGGCACGATCTCAGACCCGACCGGTGCACAAATTCCCGCTGCCTCTGTAACCGCGCGAAATATCAACACCGGACTTACCCGTACAGCGGTCACCGGCGAGGATGGATACTATCGTCTTGAACTTCTACCGGTTGGTAATTACGAGGTTGAAGTGACGGCTACTTCCGGATTTAAAAAGCTGAACCAGGGCGGCATCGTTCTTCGGGTCGGAGATACAATACGTGTTGATCTCAGCCTGGAGGTTGGTGAGGTTGGTGAAATCGTAACCGTCACAGACGCTCCGCCGGAAGTAAATACTACAACTGCGGAACTTGGTCGCACGGTTCAGTCACAGGAAATAGAAAATCTTCCTTTGGTTGAGCGGAATGTATTTGCGTTGCTTGATCTTACCCCCGGTGTCCAATCCAACAATAATGGGATCGCATCTGCCTCTACGGCAACTCAAAATAATACTTTAGGCGTTCCCGAACAGCGAACGTTAATCAACGGCGGCACGGACGGCGGAACCGGATCGGTAAACTACTTCCTTGACGGCGGCAGCAATATGACGTTCCTGCGGAATACCGGAAACGTTGCTCCAAATCCTGAAGCGATCCAGGAATTCAAGGTTACGACAAATGCCTATGGTGCTGAGTATGGACGATTCGCTAGCGGCGTTATCAATATTATCACCAAGTCAGGAACAAATAAATTTCACGGTTCGATCTACGAATATGTTCGAAACGATGCGTTTAATGCAAATGAATGGGGTTCCGTACTTGAAAAAGCGCCATACAAACGTAATCAATTTGGCGGCTCAATTGGCGGTCCGATAATTTCAGATAGGACATTCTTCTTTGGAACTTATTCCGGATTGCGCCAAAACCAGAGCAGATTCTTGTCGGGCGCGACGCTGCCTACGGCTCGTGAGCGAATGGGTGATTTCAGCCTATCTGGAACCAAGCCGAAAGATCCTTCGACGGGAACGACTCTTACCAACGCTACATTTTTCGCAGGCGGCATAATCCCTGCAAACCGGATCGATCCCGTTGCGCTCAAGATCATCAATGATTACCTGCCCGAATCAAATTTCACAAACCCTAACGGTTCGCCGGGTTTTCAGGGCAATGTTCCACTTCCAACCGACACAAACGAAGTTTTGATCAAGCTTGATCATCAGTTGAATGAACCGCACCGGTTAAGTTTTACCTATTTTACAAACTGGGGCGGGCAGACCTTCTTTCCCGGAAGCGGCAATTTGCCTTGGGCGACTCAAAGTTTCTCATGGCGGCAGCATGTCGCGACGATGAGTGATGTTTGGGTAATATCACCGGAAAAGATCAATCAGTTTTGGGCATCGTACACCCGCAGTTTTGGCGGACGCAATAACAATCCGGGAACGACTTTGACGGATTTGGGTTCAACTTTCACTACCCAAGGTTCGACAGGTTCACTCCCCCAAATTACTGTTTCCGGGTTTTTCGCGCTGACAAATGCGATCGGAGGACCAACAGCAGGTACAAACCTTTATTCCGTGCGGGATACGTTTAGCTGGAATATGGGAAACCACTCATTGAAGATCGGTGGCGAATTGAGTTTGAACAAGGATATCCAAGATATTTTGCTCAACAACTACGGAGTGTTTACATTCAATAATACAGCGACGGGAAATGCGTTTGCAGATTTTCTGCTAGGCGTTCCAAGCGGTTTGACACAAGACGCACCGGTAACCGCTTACACAAATACATGGTATACCGCGTTATTCTTGCAGGATGATTTCCGTGTAAATCAAAAATTGACCTTAAATTTGGGCATTCGTTGGGACGTTCAAACACCTCCGACAGATCCCTTAGACCGGTTTACAAACTATGTTCCCGGACAAAAGTCGACGGTAAATCCAAACGCTCCGATCGGCGCATTATTTGTGGGCGACCCGGACGTTGAAAGGGGCGGAATTCCAGTCAGCTACACCCATTTTTCACCCCGGTTCGGCTTTGCATTCGATCCCATGGGAGACGGGAAGACGTCGATCCGCGGTGCACTTGGATTATTTTATGGCGGAATTTCCGGGAATGAATGGAATACGATGACAAACTTCCAACCTTCATCTACGCGACTAAGCTTCACCAATTTAAATAGAAGAGGGACAGGAGCCACACTTAGCAACCCTTACACCAATTATGTCGGTGGTAATCCTTTTCCGTACACCGGAACCTTTACAAATGGGGGCGGCTTTTTTGCGGTAGCTCAGGACTTCGAATTTCCGCGTACTCTTCAGATGAACTTTTCTGTCCAACGGCAGATTACAAGCCAGATAACGGTTGGCGCGGCATACGTTGGATCAAGAGCCCGAAATTTACCATTTGGGCGTGATGTCAACTATCCGGTTGTTAATGCGACTGCATCTACTTCCGGAGCAAATGTTCTTGCCCGGAGACCAAATCCATTATTTGGTGCGGTAACCGTTCTCGATTCCGATCAGAGCGCGAATTATGATGGTTTACAAATAACGGGTGCTGCCCGGTTTGACAAAATTTTTAGTTTTACCGGCTTTTATACACTGAGCAAAACTACCAGTTCTGCTCAGCTTCATAACAACACAACACAGGGATTGGCGCAAAATTTTAGCGACCTTGCTGCAGAATACGGAGCCGCGGATACCGATCAGCGTCACGTTTTCAGCGGTAGTTTTAATTTCCGACCGGATTTCTACAAGGGCGACAGCGGTGTTTTGACGACAATTATAAACGGTTGGAGCTTTTCGCCGATCATTAAACTTCGCAGCGGAAGACCGTTCACCGTTTCAAATGGCGGAGTTGACGCCAACCTCGACGGAGTTGGGGGAACAGACCGCGCCCAGTTAACCGGTGTTTCTCCGTATTTGGACAATCCGACAGCGGCGATGTGGTTTAATACCGCTGCGTTTGCTCGAAACTTGGTTGTTACCGGAGTTGCAACAAATGGCGATTCACCACGCAATTTTCTTTACGGTCCCGGCTTTAAGGTAGTCGACCTTGCGATATCGCGGGATTTTAAATTTGGCGAAAACTTAAAGCTTCGTCTTCGAGCGGAAGGAACCAACATTTTTAACATCGTAAACTACGATCAACCCAATTCATCGGCACCGGCAACAACTTCAACGACGTTCGGTACGATCAGTAGTGCGAAAGATATGCGGATCATCCAGTTTGGAGCACGATTATCCTTCTAATATCCTGCGATATTGGAACATAGTAATCTACTTGCCGTTTATTGGCTCCTTTACAGAAAAAGGTAGAGTTCGTCTGAGTCTGGTTTCAGATTTATTCGAACTCTACATTTTAAACCTTTACCGGGAAACCAATAGCTGTTTCTTACCGCACCAATTTTTTGATTTCAATTATTCGGCTTACGGGAAATGGTTTTTGCCGCGCTGATAATTATTCAAGCCGCAATATGAAAATGGGGATTAGAGAAAATATTATTCGGTTTCGTTTAGCTGTATTTTTTTTCGCAGCTTTAACGTACCCAACTCAAAACGCGATCTTCGCGCAAAACGATTTGGAAAAAAAGCCAGCTTCATCCGCCGAATTGAAGTCCGAAGTAAGAGATTTTATGGCGAGAGAAGTCGCGGTTCATTTCGGAGCGATCGAATCTTTTGATCCGCCGCCCGATAAAGTCAATGGATCGATCACGACCGGCGAATACACGTGGGGAAGTTTTATGCGCGTCGTTGCTGCTCAAAGTGATATCGGCGGGAGCAATATCATTGCGGGACGGAATACGGCGCGTTCCGTTGCAGAAATGGGCTTATATGAAGCTCGAAAAGGCGGTAAAGCTTTTTCGCAATTATATGCAGCGCAGGCATTGCGTCATTACGGCGCGGATCTAAGCAAAAATGCTGTCTGGCAGAGCATGAACGATGCGGAACGTAAAGAGTGGGTTTCGCTGTTGGATGCAAAAAGAATATACGATCCGAAGACACGCGAGGTAATTAATTTACCGGAAAATTATTTGGGCGTCGCGGCGCGGATCGCGGCATACGGATATGAATTCGGAGTAATGACGGACCGCGGGTTTCTTGATTCATTGATCGAGCGGGCAGCACAGCAGTTTACGTCAGGTGCGATGTATTCTGACGATGATCTACCCAATGGCCGCTATGACCGGTATTCAAATGAATATGCCAGATTTTGCTGGAAAGCGGCGGAGATCGTAGGCCGGAAAGATATTCTTGAAAAACTCAAACCGTCGATCAAAGATCAAATGAAACTTTGGTGGGATCTGGTTTCTGATGAGGGCTATGGATATAACTGGGGCAGAAGCCAGGGTCTCGTAAGCTATCTGGATACACTCGAGATCGCTGCGTTTCTGGCGGAAAATCCCGAGTTTCGTCCTGCACCGATCGGGGTTATTGCAAGCTTATATAATCTTGCATGGCGCTGGATACGTGCGGGTTATATCGATGATCGACATACATTTAACATATTTGACTATGGCCGCGGAAACTACGCATACATCAGTATTCAGCGGGAATTTCAACAGATCTCAACAAGCTTTGCGAAGATGATCGTCGCGCACGAAGAGTTTATCCGGGTTCTCGAACGCGAAAAAGTAAAGGAAGTTCCGGCCCGGCCTGCTCTTGAAAAGGTGGCGCGGTTTCAATTCTTTAACAGGTCAAAAGATAAACAATCAGGAGTTTGGATCGTCAGACAGGGGAATTTGCGATTTGCTTTGCCGATCACCACAGGT
>JBGTEI010000210.1:0-2771 GCA_041747875.1 Pyrinomonadaceae bacterium
TATACCTACCGCCGATACGTCAGTGCTTTGATGATCTGAGACCTCATCAGCGCGAGGAAAATAAATACGAAATGCAGTTCCTTTGTTGACCTCGCTTTCGACAAAAATAAAACCATTAGATTGACTCACAATCCCATAAACCGTCGCCAGACCAAGCCCGGTTCCCTTACCAACAGCTTTTGTCGTGAAAAATGGTTCAAAAACATTTTCGAGCGTCTCTTTGTTCATGCCAATTCCATTATCCGTTACGGACATTTGTACATAAGAACCGGGCGGCGGCAACGACGGATCTACTTCAAAAGTCTCGCCAACGGTCATATTTTTTGTTTCAATTGTGACTGTACCGCCTCCCGGCATCGCGTCGCGGGCATTTACCGCAAGGTTGATGATAACTTGTGTAACCTGTCCTGAGTCTGATTCAACTAATCCAAGAGCCGGATCAAGTTTGGTATCAAGTTGTAAATCTTCACCAATAAGCCGCTCAAGCAACAAAATTGTCTCTGACACTATTTCATTCAAGTTTAATAACTTTAACTGTAAAACCTGCTTTCGGCTAAATGCCAGAAGTTGACGCGTAAGATCTGCTGACCGTTCGCCCGCCTTTTTGATTTCGAGCATGTTATTTCTTATCGGATCATCCGGCCCGATACGCTTCAAGACGAGTTCACTATATCCATTGATTGCGGTCAGCATGTTGTTAAAATCATGTGCGATTCCGCCAGCTAATCTACCGACCGATTCAAGTTTTTGCGATCGTTGGAGCTGTTCCCCGCGTTGATGTTCCAACTCAATCAAACGAACATTTTCGATCGAATTCGCTACGACATTGGCAGCCATACGCATTGCGGTCAGATGTTCATTTAAAAAAGCATCCGGTTTACTATTCAAAACCTTTATTACACCAATAACTTCTCCCTTAATTTTCATTGGCGCAATCAGCGCAGAACGCATGCAGGCGTGTTCATCCTGAACCGTAGTATTCTTTAGAAATTCGCTTTGCGACGGCAGATTTCCAACTAAAACTTCTCCGCGAAGAATCGCGGTGTCTGCAAGTACCTCTAGACTGTCCTGCTCAACCAGGGCGGAAATACCCCGTTCATTCCCGCCTTCCCAATAATAGATCGGTTTTCTAACTTTGTTCTTATCTCTAAGAGTTATCAAAAGGGCATCGCACGGCACAGAAGCGGTTGTAAATTTAAGCACAGCTGAAAATATTGCCTCGATATTTCGTGCTGACCCAATCGTTTGAGCAAGTTTGCTCAAGATATCAAGCAAATGTTCATATTCGCGAATTGCCCTAACGTTCGCTTCGGCGATTGCCTCTTCAGATTCCTTCCGTTCTGTAACATCCATGTGGACACCGACCATGCGGATCGGTTTTCCGCCTTCATTAAAGAAAACCTTCGCTCTTGCATGAACCCATTTAACCGAATTATCACTTAATATAATTCGGTATTCACTCAGGATCTCGCCAGTTTCAAGTGCGATCTGTATTGCCTTTTTTGTTTCCTCGAGGTCATCCGGATGAACATGCGATCTCCACGATTTATAACCGCCGCTAAATTCACCCGCTTTTAACCCAAATAGTTCTTCCATCGTAGACGACCAATATTGAACGTCTTCGATAATATCCCACTCAAATGTTCCAACTTTCGCTACCTGTTGGGAAATCGCGAGTCGTTCATTCGTTTTCCTGAGATTTTCTTCCGCTTTTTGGCGTTCCGTAACATCGCGAAGTACACCTTCGTGAAATCGAATTTTTCCTTGATCGTCATAGGTGTGGCGACTGCTATCTTCGACCCAGATTTCAGAACCGTCTTTCCGGCGCATTCGATAAACTTCAGATTTCTCCTCCTCTTCTGCAGACGACTGATTTATCCGGTCTTCCGGGCTAAAGTATAGTTCGTTTATTACGTCAACGTTCAGCATTTCTTCTCTGCTGGAATAGCCAAACATCTTAAACATCGCCGGATTGATATCAAGCAGTTTTCCCTCAGCCGAAGAGTAATAAAACCCGTCGATCATCTGATCAAACAGCGTTCTCAACCGTTCCTCCGATTCAATCAACGCCGCCTCAGATCGTCTGCGTTCAGTGATGTTTTGAGAAATTCCGATAACGCCGGTTACGTTTCCATTATCGTCAGTTACTGGTGAATTTAAGACACTTATCAAAATTTTCTTTCCCGATTTTGTGGAAGCATCAAATTCACCTTCCCAACTTTTTCCTGATTTGAGTTTCGCAAAAATCCGAGCCGTCAATTCATCATTAAATTCCGGAGCGCACAACGTAAAAACATGCTGACCGATCGCTTCTTCCGCCGACCAACCATAAAGTCTTTCGGCGAATCGGTTCCAATAAACGACAATACCGTTTTGATCTGTGGCCGCAACCGATTGCTGAACAGTATCTAACAATTGGGCTTGGTAACGAAGAGATTCCTCTGCCAGCTTTCGTTCCGTTATATCCTGCGCAATCCCGTAAAGCTTGACGACAGCCCCGGCCGAATCAGTAATGGTTTTGCCGATCACGCTGAGAACCTTCTCACGCCCATCAGGCATTTTCCGCCGTAAATCAACTTCGCACCCTTCACCGGTTGCGATCGCGCGACGCACCAGTTTGTCTGCCTTTTCAGCATCCTCGCGGACAAAATCTTTGAGTTGCGCCTCGTAAGTTGGTATTTTGAATTTCCTGTCTTTGCCCAAAATGTCGAAAAGCGTGTCCGACCATGTCAAGCGCCCGGTTGGAACTTCAAATTCCCAGTCACCGATCC
>JBGTEI010000211.1:0-6623 GCA_041747875.1 Pyrinomonadaceae bacterium
ATCAAGATTGTCGAGATGCTGTGCATGGCTGACGAGCGCGATGTCGATCTTTCCGATCTTATCCGGCGCGATCGGGGGCGACATTACTTTTGTCAAAAGATGTCCCGGACCCTCGTTGCGTTCGGTTCCCTGCGGGTCAAACCCGGGATCTGACAAGATTCGAAAATTGCCGATCTCGATCAAATAAGTCGGTCCGCCAAGATATGTTATTCGCGGCATCATCGACATATTACGAGGCTTTGTCGCCATTTTATCGAGCTCCGCCAGATCATTTACCTCAAAGCTTTCGACATTTGAAGCCGAGACGTTACCCGTCGCTAAGACTCCGGCGGCACCGCCAATCATTAAGCCAATTGCTCCGCGTCGATTTAGTTTCCAATCATTCTCTTGTTTCATTTTGATTTCTCCGTTTCTTTTTTCCCCAAAATTTATTGGATGTCCGGGTCACCACCTCAAGCAAGATATTGACGCGTGATGAACGTTTGATTACCTACTGAATTTTCTGACTATTCAAAAAACCCACGATTAACTGCCCGACATTTTTGCTTTCTTCTTCGAGAGCAAAATGCCCGGTATTCAACAAATGAAATTCGATATTTTTCAAATCCCGTTTATACGGCTCAGCTCCTTCTGCCGGGAAAATGTAGTCGTTTTTACCCCAGACGATCAGAGTCGGCGGTTGATGTTCGCGAAAATATGCTTGCCATCTCGGATAAAGCGGCGGATTTGTGCCGTAATCCATAAATAACTTGAGCTGAATTTCCTTGTTTCCGTCGCGGTCGAGACCATATTGATCGACCGTCCAATTATCCGGCGATATTCCGTTTGGATTTCTGGTGCCGTGTGTGTATTGCCATTTCGTGATGTCCAAAGTAAGGAAACCGAGCAGAACTTTCGCATTCTCATCAGTTTGTTCCTTCCAATACGCCTTAAATGGTTTCCAAAAATCCCGCAAGCCTTCCTCGTATGCATTGCCATTTTGAACGATCAATGACTGGACTTTCTGAGGGCTTCTGACAGCCAGCCGATAGCCGACCGGCGCACCGTAATCCTGCACATAAAGACTGTATTTATTAAGTCCGAGCGCTTTTGTAAACTCTTCGATCACGTTCGTCAGATTCTCAAATGTGTAGTTATACTCTGAAACTTTCGGCGCAGAACTATAGCCATAACCCGGATAATCCGGGGCGATAACGTAATAGTTTTTAGCAAGTACAGGTATCAAATTGCGAAACATATGCGACGACGTCGGAAAACCGTGGAGCAATAGAATTGCAGGTTTATTTGGGTTTCCCGCTTCTCGATAAAAAATATCGAGATCATCGATCTTGATAGTCTTGTAGCCGACGGATGTTTCAGCAGAAGCCACCGACGATACTTGGTTTACCGTTTGCCCATTTGTGGTTACGATCGAAAAGATCATTGCCAGCGCGGTAAGCGCGATCAGTGATGCATAATATTTCAAACTTGTCTTCGATTCTTGTCTCATTCCCTTGTCTCCTAAACTCCCGCGTTGTTTGTGAATATGTTAATTAAACGTCTGCGAAGTTGAATAGATCAGCAGTCACGAATTGAGCAACTGCTGATCATTGGCCTCTGTTTCAGGCATGCGCGCCTTTGCTAACCAGCGGAAATTCGATTGCCGGAAAGTCAACCTCGGTCGTCGCAGTTTCGTTAAAATAATTTGTAAAAATATTCAACGCCACATTTGCAACGATCTCGCTGATTTCCTTTTCCGTAAATCCGGCGCTAGTGATTGCTTCGAGATCTGCCGGCGAAGCCTTTCCCCGGCTGACGACGAGCGCGCTCGAAAATTTTAACGCGGCGTCAGTTTTCGGGTCATTCGATGAAGCATGACGTGCACTTTCGATCGCACGATCATCAAGCCCGGACATCTTACCGATCGCCGAATGCGCCGCCGCGCAATAGCCACATCCATTTATCTCTGCGACCGTCAATGCGATCTGTTCCCGAAGTTTCGCGTTTAACGATGAACCAAGCGCACCGCTGAAGTTCAAATACGCTTCCAGAACCGCCGGTGAACTCGCCATCGTTGCGATCATGTTTGGAACAAATCCGAGTTTGCTCTTTACCCCGTCGAGTAATTCTTTTGATTTTCCCGTTGATTCTTCATGTTTAATTGCTGTAATTCGCTGCATTTTATGTAATCTCCTACTCTATTTTTTTACTGGTAACTTAATGCTACCCTGTTCCTTAGTGCACACGTTGTGCCAAAATCATAAAACTCCACAAATCATTTATCTGCACAGGTTTACGCGTGTATTTCGGCTCTTGGCCTCAAAACGATATTTCGCGATACAACGATATTGCGTTGTCAAGACAACGATATTTCGTTACAGTTCAGGACATGAGTTCAGAAATTGCTTTTGATTCGATAAATGAGTTGATAGTCAGAAAAAGTCCGTTTAAAGAAACGCTTCAAGCGATAACTTCGCAGATGTTGAAGGGTGAAGATATTGCGTTGTCACGGATCTGGCTCGTCGATAAGGGAGACATCTGTGAAAATTGCGTCATGCGCCCGGAGTGCCCGAATCAAGAACGATGTCTGCACCTTACTGCCAGCGAAGGACGGAATCTAAGTGGTGAAAAAGTTTGGTCGGATTTCGGCGGAAAATTTAAGCGCTTTCCAATTGGGATCCGAAAGATCGGATACGTTGCGGAAAGCGGAAAATCAGTGTTGCTTGATAATTTACAAACGAAAAGATCTTCCTGGATCGTAGATGAACACTGGATCCAAGATGAACAAATTCAGGGATTCGCAGCACATCCGTTGAAGTTTGAAGACGATATTTTGGGCGTAGTTGCCGTTTTTTCACGAAAAAACATCTCGCCTGAAAGTTTTGAATGGCTTCGCGTTTATGCTGAGCAGGCATCTATCGCCATTGCCAACGCCCGCGCGTTTGAGGAGATCGAGAAACTTCGCGAAAAATTAGAAGAAGAAAATTACTATTTGAAAGAGGTAATTGAAGAAACGGCGCAGCACAAGTTTCTTATCGGCCTAAGCCCTGAATGGACAAAGATTCTCCGGCAGATCGAATTGGTCGGAAATTCTGATGCGACTATTTTATTGACAGGCGAAAGCGGTACCGGAAAAGAAATGGTCGCCCGCGCGCTGCATGAAGCGAGTGCGCGGAGCGGGAAACCACTTGTCAAAGTAAATTGTGCTGCGATAACTGCTGAACTTTTTGAAAGCGAATTCTTCGGACACGTCAAAGGCGCATTTACGGGAGCTTTTAAAGACCGCCCCGGACGCTTCCAGCTTGCTGACGGCGGCACAATATTTCTTGATGAAATGGGTGAGATCCCGCTACAAATGCAGGGAAAACTCCTTAGGGTTTTACAAGAAAAGCAATTTGAACGTGTTGGTGAAGACCGAACGAGAACGGTCGATGTCCGTGTTATAGCGGCAACAAATCGGGATCTATGGGCGGATGTTCAAAACGGAAATTTCCGGCAGGACCTGTATTATCGACTCAGCGTTTTTCCGATCCATTTGCCGCCGCTCCGTGAACGCAAAGAAGATATCGAACCTTTGACCAGACATTTTCTAAAACAATTAGCTACAAATACAGAACATAAACCTTTCAAATTAACCAAACCGGACATTAAAGCTTTGCAAAGTTATTCATATCCGGGAAATGTCCGTGAACTAAAGAACATCGTCGAAAGAGCGATCATCCTCGCACAAAACAGTCAGCTAAAATTCTCAATGCCGCAGATAATAAACCAAACCGTTTTTAACGAAACCCAAGATCAAACCGAAAAATTGGAAACGGAAAAAGAGATCTTGACCTATGAGGAATTAAAAAGTCTGGAATCTGAAAACATTATTCGGGCACTACAAAAATCAAATTATAAGATATACGGGCAAGACGGTGCGGCAGAAAAGCTCGGCTCAAAGCCAACCACTCTCATTTCCCGGATCAAATCTTTAGATATTCCCATGCGTCCTAAATTTTAGAGTGCCAACAATTTTGAGGCGGTGTTTTCTTGGGCTCGTTTCCCGAAATCCAAGAAAATAAAAAATGGTAGTAAACACTTTATTCGTATTCTTGTGTGCAACAATGAGTTACCTCTCAGCTGCAAAGTACAAAGAGGCTGTCTGAATAGACCCTAGATTTAAAAATACAACGTTACTCAGTCTTAACTCCCCACCTTTCGAAGGAGGCGAGTTTTGAGAATTGGATACCTACCAAGAACTTGCAGATTCGCTGGTTCCAGGTACTTTTCAGATAGCATGGGGCTATTACGTTTGTCGCCGTCAGGGACATCAACACTGGTCAATTGAATCAATTTTTTAACATTCTTTACCCCAACGGGGTTAAACATAATAGCCCAGGGTGAGGCGTTTCGCCGAAACCCTGGGAAACGATGAAAAGATGATCCGACGCTGAAGGCGTCGAACAACCCCAACGATATGTTGCTCACCTACAGCGAGCGCTCAGTTGTTTTCGTCGCCCTGGGGTTACGCATTGTAGCTCACCCCAGGCTTTAATGTTCGTCGCCTTCAGCGACAGGAATAGACTATCTTGCACAAAGGATATTCATTCTTTTCAGACAACATCTGATTTACCCTTCAATCGACAATTACTTTGCTTCCAAAATTATATTAAATGGCGTTTCACTGGCGCGTCTTAATGACTTAAATCCGCCTTCGGTCACAACTTCTCTAAGTCGCTGTTCGCCGGCTTGTGCACCGAGTGCGAGTCCAACTTCCTGTGAAAGCGAAGCGGGCGTGCAAACCAGGGTCGATGCCGAATAAAAAATGCGTCCGACCGGATTGTGATTGCTTTCCGGCGTATCGCCTGCGTATGGTTCAACGATCATCCACATTCCACTCGCGGCGAGCGTGCTTTTTACGTGTACCGATGCTCCGACCGGGTCGCCCATATCGTGAAGGCAGTCGAATGAAGTGACAAGGTCGTAATCATTTCCGGGATATTTGGAAGCAGTCGCGACCTCAAATGTTACCCGGTCAGAAACACCCGCGACTTCCGCCTTTGCTCTTGCCGTATTGATCGAATCCTCGTGGTAATCAAAACCGTAAAAACGCGAATTCGGGAAAGCCTGCGCCATAAGGATCGTTGAAGCGCCGTGTCCGCAGCCGATGTCGGCAACCTTTGCGCCTGCTTTTAGTTTTTCCTCTACGCCGTCTAGCGCCGGGATCCAGTCGGATACAAGATGAGCTCCGTAACCCGGACGAAAGAACAATTCGGTTCCGCAGAATAGGCCGTGATCGTGTTCATGCCAGCCGAGGCCTTCGCCGGTCTTAAACCGCTCGATTATTTTGGGTGTCGCCTTTAGTGCGGCGGTTGCGAGTATAAAAGCTCCCGGTAGATACGCGGCGCTTGATTCATCCGTCATTACAAACGTTTGCTCATCTGTCATAAAATAGCTTTTGCTTTCGGCATCGTATTCTACATAGCCGCTTGCCGCCTGAGCATTTAACCATTCGCGCACATAGCGTTCCTTTGTATCGGTAAGATCAGCCAATTCCTGCGGGGTGACCGACTTTCCGGCATCCCGCATTGCTTTGTAAAGCCCAAGTTTTTCACCGATGACGATCGTTCCGGCAGACATCGTCGCGCCGAGATCGCCAACAAATTTTCCTAAAAGCTGATGCAATTTTTCTTCATTGATATTCATAATCTCTCTCCTGATTTTACAACCGTCTCCGACGCGAATTATCTCGCTTCTGTTTATTAAGACGGATTCCTTAAACAAAAGCGGCCATCGATTACAACAAAGTATTGTTCAATGAGATTCTAAAACATTAATAAAAGGATTTATTAAAAATTTAGCAGTTTCGCAGAGTTTCGGTCGCTGCTTACTTCAACTTTAAATATGCATAGATCGCAAAGAAATAGATAAGTTCCGCTTTTATTTCCCGCGCGGATGTATATAAACTTATCAATTAATGAACAAGATCTTAGTAGTAGAAGACGAGGCGCATATCGCAGACGGAATTCGTTTTAACCTAGAAGCGGAGGGTTTCCACGTCGATGTCGCGGAAGATGGAGAGGTCGCTTTGCGGCTTTTGTTTGATGAAGAAAATAGCTTTGACGCAATAGTTTTGGACGTTATGCTGCCAAAGTTTAGCGGTTTCGAAGTTGCCCAGAAATTAAGGGAAGCCGAGAATTACACCCCGATCCTGATGCTTACCGCAAGAAGCCGCCCCGAAGATGTCTTGCAGGGGTTTGAAGCAGGAACGGATGATTATCTGCCAAAGCCTTTCGAACTAGATATTTTCCTTGCTCGTTTAAAAGGCTTGCTCAGACGTCATCAATGGTCACAAACTGCTGCAACGAGTGAAACTTCGGGCGATCTGGATGTTTTCAAAATAAAAGATAAAACGATCGATTTTACAAATCTCGAACTAAATACCAAAGACGAAACGATCCAGCTAACCTTAATGGAAGCCAAACTTTTGCGTCATTTGATCCAAAAAAATGGGAATGCAGTTTCGCGCAAAGAAATTCTTGAGGAGGTCTGGGGATTGCACGAGGAAACCGATACACGTGCGATCGATAATTTTATTGTTCGTCTAAGAAGATATTTGGAAGATGATTCGTCAAATCCGAAGATCGTCGAAACGGTTCGCG
>JBGTEI010000212.1:0-5904 GCA_041747875.1 Pyrinomonadaceae bacterium
ACTTATTGTTTTAAGGCATTCTAAGGATCTGAGTTATGGAGAGATATCGGAAGTGACCGGTCTTCCCTTAGGAACGGTAAAAAACCGATTGTTTAGAGCGCGCGAAATGATGCGCGAAATGTTTGTCGACAGGGGTTTGAGCGATTTTTAGGCTGCTGAGCTAAAGTGATCAATTGTTTTCCGTATGAGTATTCGAACAGACAACATTGAGGATAGATGCCCGCGTGAAGAGATTTTCGCGTACATCGATCGCGAGTTAAGCCCGATCGAAGAATTTGACCTCGAGTCTCATTTGACCTCATGCAAAACGTGTACTTCTGAGGTAAACGCACAAAAAAAGGTTTCAAATAGCTTGGAGATCATCCTTGAGGAAGAGATGAAAAACATCAAACTTCCGGAGAATTTTTCGAAAGTAGTAGCAGCAAAAGCTGAGAGCAACGTAAGCGGTATGCGGCAACGCAAGGAAATTGTTCGGTCGATTGCTATTTGTTGGGTTTTATTGTTTTTTTTGGTTGTTGGATTCGGCTCTCGAGTATCGCCGATCATTCCTGAATTTCAAGAATTCACCCATCAAATTGGATCGGTTGCCGGATTTGCGTTTCATTTGGGTTATGAAGCGCTGGTAGCGCTTGCCGTAATTCTCCGTTCTTTAACTCACAAATTAGTCTTTGGATCCGTTGTTTCTCTGGTATTGGTTGTAACGTTGTTCGCAGGGGCGTTTCTTTCACTATCGCGATTGGTGTCCCGCTACAGTCGGTTATAGAAAAAGTGGTATTTTCAAATGTCTACCAACTAAATTCAAGTCTTTATAGGTTCGCCTGCCGGCGGATTATACTTTCATTTTTACTAGTAACATTTCTTGCGGTAATTATTTCCGCTCAAACGGACCTTTCCCAACCTGACGAAAAGACATTAGTTATTTCAGACGCACCGGAAGCTGAGGTGTTTGCGTTCGGTAAAACGGTGATCGTAAAAAAGCGTATAAAAGGCGTTTTGTCATTCGGCGGAGATGTGATTATTGAAGGGGAAGTTTCGGGCGATGTGGCAACGATCGGCGGCTCGGTTATCCAAAAGAAAGATGCATTTGTCGGGGGAGACGTAATCATCTTTGGCGGGAAATATCAACCCGAGGCGGAGCATCCACGGCGAAACAACGATCGTGAGACGGTGATGTATGCGGGTTATGAAAAAGAATTGCGCGACCTGATGCAGAATCCGGCACAGCTGTTTGCGCCTGCATTTACGTGGTCATTTATCGCGCAGAGGCTTTTTTCGGTGCTTTTTTGGTTTATCGTCTCGCTTGCCTTGGCAACGATCACGCCAGGGGCCGTTGGAAGAGCAATCGTCCGTTTTCAGCTTTCGACGCTTAAGGTTTTCGGGATAGGGGCATTGGGGTTTATCGTCACTACTCTTGCGCTAATGTTTTCCTTAGAATTGCTTCCATCTTTTTTGAGCGTTATCCTTTGCCTGATGGCATTTGTATTGATCATGCTTGCTTATGTGTTTGGACGCGTCGCACTCCAGGCAAGCGTTGGGAAGTGGTTCCTCAAAAAGATATCGCCGGATAAAAAACCATCGGAGGCATTTGCTCTCGTGATCGGAGCCGCTTTTTGGACTCTGCTGTTATCTATTCCTTATATTTGGACAGTGGCTCTCTTCGCACTTTTTATCGCAAGTATAGGATTGATCCTTACCGCTCGTTCGATTGAAACTTGGAAAGAAATACCTGAATTATCAGGTGGAAAGTGAAAAGCTTAGGGTCACGTAATTCTTCACAAACATTTACACTTCTTTACATAAAAACTACAACTTTTTCCATACACTGTAAGTCTAATATGCAAATTAGGTAAAGTACCTTTTGCGTAATAAATCCGTATAATTCACGTTTTCATATTTTATCCGAGTTTAGGAGAACTATTTTGATGAATAAGAAGTTTGTTCCTTATATTTTAACCATATTGTTAGCCCTCAGTTCAGCAGTTCTCGCGCAGAACAATTTACCCGATCTGGGCATCCAGAAAGAGCTTGCGGTCGGAATCGTAAAATCTGTTGGAAACGAAAAGATCGTGCTTGAAACAAAGGATGGAATGCTTGATGTACTGATCGTAAGTGCGACCGCCTACAAGCGCTTACCTCCTGACAATTTGAGCCTTAAAGCTGCAACGGAAGCAAAATTTACCGATGTCGCAAATGGTGACCGGGTCTTGGTGACCGGAAAGGTGTCTGATGATAAGAAAAGTATTACTACCAAAACCGTATATCTGGTTAAAGATTCGGATCTTAAAGCTCAGCAGGATAAAGAGCGTCAGGAATGGACGACGCGCGGGATCTCAGGTCGAGTATCTGCCACAGATCCGTTAAAAAAAGAAATAACTGTAGAAATGAGGGGCATTACCGGAACAGAAACGAATGTAAAAGTTAGTCCTAAAGAGGACGCAAAATTTCGTCGCTATGCTTCTAATTCGGTTAAGTTTCAGGATGCAGTCGAAAGTGACTTTGCGTCGGTTCAGGTTGGGGACATGCTCCGCGCGGTCGGGGATCGAAGTGAAGACCAATCGATACTCAGTGCAGAACAGATCATAACCGGCGCATTTGTCACGGTTGCTGGAACTGTAAAGTCGATCGATGTTGAAAAAAATGAAGTAACGATCACGGATTTGAAAACGAAGGAAGATGTAACGATCGCTGTAAACAAAGATTCATTGCTGAAAAAATTTCCAACTGAGATCGCAGAAAGAATGGCAGGCGCCCAAATGATGGGAAACCAAGGCGGCGGACAGGGTGCCGGCGGCAATCAGGCGAGAGCCGGCGGTCAGCAGCGTCCGGCAAATGGCGAAGGTAGACCAGAAGGAGCCGGCCCGGGACGGGGAATGGGCGGCGATATAAACGAAATGCTTAATCGGTTTCCGACGATCGGAGTTGCGGACCTTAAAGTAGGGGATATGTTGGCGGCTTCGAGTCCAAAGGGAAATGATCCAAAACATCTCACGGCGATAAAGCTTTTGGCAGGGGTTGAGCCTTTCCTTAGGATGGCGCAAATGTCTTCCGGACGATCAGGTGGGCGAACCAGTGTTGGCGGCTCGCTTACGATCCCCGGATTGGATGGCGTAGATTTTTAGACTAAGAATTATATAAATACGAATAAAATTAATAATAGAGGGAAATAATGAAATTCATAAAATCATTTATAGGATTGAGTATCCTGGCGTTGATCGCGGGAACGACAGCACATGCACAACAGTCAGGTGAGATCAGCGGCGACGTCACCGATAGTGTTGGCGCGACTGTGGTCGGTGCATCGGTAACGGTAACTGACGCTAAAGGAGTTGAAAAAAATACTGTAACAGCTGGTAATGGCCGCTTTCGGGTTGCCGGACTTGCTCCGGGGAAATATAAGGTTGTAATTTCATCGCCGAGTTTTGCCTTATACGAAAACGCGGAAGTTGAAGTTAGATTGAGCGGAAATGAAGGCTTGAGTGTAGTTTTGCAGGTTGAAGATGTTGCTGAACAAGTAGAAGTAAACGGTGAAGGAACTGTAAGTACCGATCCCGCAAATAATCTCAGCGCGATGGTGTTAAAGGAAGATGACCTGAACGCCCTTCCTGACGATCCCGATGACCTCGAACTCGCACTTCAGGCGCTTGCCGGAGGCGGTGCAGGACCAAACGGGGGGCAGATCTATATCGACGGGTTTGAAGGCGGAAATCTTCCTCCGAAAGATTCGATTCGAGAAATACGAATTAACAGCGATCCGTTTTCTGCCGAATACGACCGGATGGGTTTCGGCCGGATTGAAATACTTACAAAACCGGGAAGTCAGAAATGGGGCGGTCAAGGATATTTTAATTTCAACGATTCGGCGTTCAATGCTCGTAATCCATTTTCAGATAATAAGGTAGATAGTCAAAGAAAGTTTTATGGCGGCTCAATATCCGGACCGATCATAAAGAACAAGGCTTCCTTTTCGTTGAGCATGGACAATCGCGATCAATCAACAGGTGCAAGCGTGAATGCGACGATCGTTGATCAGAATTTCAATATCAGTTCTTTTCAGCAGGAATTTTCGGAACCCCGTAAACGATTTTCGATCAATCCACGTTTAGATTATCAAATAAACGATACAAACACGCTCGTTGCTCGTTATGAATTTGAGCGCGGTACTTCAAATGATTTTGGCGGCGGATTTTCGCTTCCGATCCGAGGGAGTCAATCAAAAAATACTGAGCACACATTCCAAGTTACTGAAACGGCAATTTTGAATTCAAAAACTGTAAATGAAACACGCTTCCAGTATCGTGCTGAAAACAGTGATGTAACTGGAGATAATTCAAATCCTGCGATCAATGTCTTGGACGCGTTTAATGGCGGCGGATCAACGATCGGAACAAATTATGATCGTAATAGATCATGGGATATTCAAAATAATACGACTACGTCGCTTGGGAAAGAATCTGATCACGCAATAAAGTTTGGCGCGAGATTACAGGGCACGACGCTTGAAGATCGCACTGAATCAAACTACGCAGGAACGTTCACGTTTACCGGTTTCATTCCGGACGCTCCGAATCCATATGATCTGGATGGAAATGGTGTGGTTTCGTCGATCGAACAGTATCGTGCGAAACTCCTCGGCGATGCGGATCCGCGTTACAATCCAAGTCAGTTCAGTATTACACAAGGTAATCCCCTTTCCAGTATTTCGCAGTACGAAGTCGGATTGTTTTTCAAAGATGACTGGAGAGTAAGTCCGGGACTTACGCTGAGTTATGGGTTGAGATATGAAAATCAGTCTAACATAGACGACAACCTGAATTTTGCACCGAGATTTTCGTTTGCTTTTTCACCGGGAGCAGGTGGAGCAAAGGCACCAAAAACGGTGTTCCGGGGCGGCCTAGGTATATTCTATTCTCGTTTTGGAGAAAACTTGACCCTTCAGGCACAACGATTGGATGGTATTCAACAGCAGAATTTCATAATCGGCAGCGGAAATCCGATACTGGGCCAGGCGATATTCTCGCTTAATGGGGTAACCAATGTCCCAACTGCTGATCAACTGGCGAATATCGCCCCTTTGACGAGTACACCAAGGACGATCGCTTCAAATATTCAGGCTCCATATACGATGCAGGGCGCGTTCAGTTTTGAACGGCAGTTGCCCGGTTCCTCAAGCTTGTCGATCTATTACACGTTTTCGCGAAATCTGCATTTGATTCGTCAGCGTAATATTAATGCTCCTGTTTGTCCTTCCGGATTTGCATGTCCGACGACCGATCCGGTCGCTTTACAGGCACTTCGTCCCGATCCGACCCAGGGAAATGTATATCAATATGAATCGAGCGGATATGCTACGGATCAACGTTTGATATTTAGATTTACGACTCGATTCAGTCAGAATTTCACAATGTTTGCCAATTATTTCTTGGGCCAATCGAAGAGCAATTCAGACGGAAGTTTTCCGGCATACAGTTACGACATTACAGATGAATTTAGTGATTCTTCGCGCGATGTGAGACATACATTCTTCCTGGTAGGTTCGATAAAAGCACCATTTGGAATAAGTTTGAATCCGTTTATTATGGCAAGATCTGCGAGTCCGTTTGACATTACATCAGGCCGGGACTTCAACGGAGATTCTATCTTCAATGATCGCCCGACTTATGGTCAATTAGCTGATGCGTGCGCGCTAAACGGGTTGGCTGCATCATGGTGTAATGTTTCCGGCTTTGATTCTAACGATACTGTTTCCCGCAATTTTGGACGCGGATCATCGTCGCTTACGATCAACTTGAGCGGAAGTAAAACTTTTGGTTTTGGCGGTTCCGGAAGTGCACCTACAGCAGATACTACCGGTGACCAACAGCGTGGGCCCGGCGGTAGCGGCCGTGGAGGACGCGGCGGCGGCGG
>JBGTEI010000213.1:0-1734 GCA_041747875.1 Pyrinomonadaceae bacterium
TAATGCTAATAGCCTAGGAATGCCAAAAAAAATAGACTTTTTGCACTAAAAAAATTTCATGGAAAAACTCATAGCCTCAGAATACCGAATCGAACAAACTGACAATATTGCGCAAGTACTTGAGGACGCGAGGGTTGCGGAGCTTCAACGAGACTCCGGGACCCTTCAGGAGATTCTTAGTCCATTTTGGTCAGATTTTGAGCATGAGCCTTCTTTTTTCGCAGACGACCCGATAATTCAAGGTGAATTTTTTCGACTTTGCGGACTATTTATCAGTGCATATGGTCATTCGCACGGCATTGGAAACTGCCAGGAACGGGGAAAAGACTTACTCTCAAAGGCAATTTCTCAATTTGAGGCTGCAGATTTTCTTCACAAAGTAAATGAGACAAAAGTTTCGCTTGCTACGATGTATTACTACGAGGGTCGTGTAGATGAATGTAATGTGATACTCGAGGAAGCCGGCTCACATTACGAACGAAATCAGCTCCATCCGGTTTATCTTTCGGTCTGTATAAACAAGATCGGAGTACTTCACTGGAAACGCGATTACACGAAGGCACTTGAAATTATCGAAGCGATCGAGATCCCAATGAGCGTTTGCGAAGACTCTTATTTGAAAGGACAGTTTCACAATCAGGCAGGAATTATCTACACCAGAAATGGAAATCGCAAACTCGGGCAGATTCACTACAAAGAGGCGATAAAATTTGCGACAGAAGTGGGAAGTGAGCGCCACGTTGGGCTATACCTCAATAATTTGGCGTTTTCGTGTAGTTTGTCAGGAAAGTTTGACGAAGCTGAGGAATATGCTGCGCAGGCGCATCGTTTATTCACCGAACTTAATGAAATGAATTGGCTCGCGATGACGCTTGATACTCTTGCGCAGATCAATCTTCATCAAAACGATACAGCATTGGCTTTGGAACGCATAAACGAATCGGCGGGGATATTTCGAAATTCGGAAAGCTTTGGCGAACTTACCGATGCCTTATGGGTAAAAGTATTGATCCTTTTGCGATCGGAAAATAAAGAAGAGGCATTCGTTCAGTTTTCAGAGCTTGCCGATATTGCAAAAAGAGAGATTGGTGAATTTGCGGTCAGGAAATATGCAAAGGAATTTGCGAAAATCGTATACATATTGTCCGGTACCGATTATCACAAAGAAGTAAAAACATTTAAGCGCAAGATGTTAATGGAATCGATAATTGAAAGCAACGCTGACCTTAATATTGCCGCCGGCAAACTTCACACAACCCGAAGGGATCTTGTCAATATCCTAAACCGCGAATTTCCTCAAATATATTTGGAACTAGGTATCTCGACTAATGTGATGTCATCTGCAAATCACTAGTTACCCGATCCGGACTTTAATCATTTTCGTCAAAAATAAGTAACTTTGAATAGTTTTGAAAAGCGCTTATTTTTTCTGTTGAAAGCCCGATCTCGATATTACCAACCGTAATGATCATTCTTTCTGCCAATCCGAAATCTCGGACAGCCTCCTGATCGATATCCCAGCAAAGATTCTCGGTTACCTTTCCTCCGCGGACTTCTGTCGTGCGCTGACCTTCCGCGATCGTAAACTCCTGAAGATCGAGTGAGATCTTTAGTTTCCGGTTTGACGCGAAATAGAATTTCTTGCCCCTCGAACTGGTGCAGATCAGTGTTCGATATGGTTTCGCGTCGATCCCGATCCCTGTGTAAATCGAACTGAGTTCTAATCCAAATTCC
>JBGTEI010000214.1:0-7965 GCA_041747875.1 Pyrinomonadaceae bacterium
TATTCCAACGATTTTGACGAGGTTATGAAAAAACAGGCGGAAAGGATCGTGTTTGATGCGGAAGAAAAGATCCGCAATTGTTTTCCGGAATCGAGTATACAGATCATGACGGATGTTGTTGTCGGCGCAGTTGATAATGAAATTGTTGAGGCTGCGAAAAACTGGGACGCCGATCTTATTGTTGTTGGCTCACACGGACGCGGATTTTGGGGGCGTGTAATGCTGGGATCCGTTTCGGATTCTTTAGTTCATCACGCTCCGTGTTCGGTATTAGTTGTGAGGAATACGGATCGTATTGACGACGTAACTATCCGTGCAAAAAAGAAGGTTGTTAAGGAAGTTGGAAGTCAGAGGTAAGGTTTAGATTTACTAGGAGGTAAAAATGACAAATATACAAACAAACGAACGTGTAATGAGTGCGCTATTCAGTGAATTTGAAGACGCGGAAAACTCATATAAGGAAATGTTGTCGCGAGGTTTTGTTCGCAATCAAATCAGCGTTTTAATGTCGGATGATCTGCGAAAGAAGCATTACGGTGCTGAAACGGAAATGGGCAGCAAGGCCGCAGAAGGGACAGGAGTCGGAGCGGCTGTTGGCGGAACTATTGGTGCGATCGTTGGCGCGCTAGCTGCGATCGGTTCAACAGTCGTCATCCCGGGAGCCGGAATAGTGATCGCCGGACCGTTGGCGTTCGCATTAGCCGGCGCGGGTACCGGAGGGATTGCCGGAGGTCTGATGGGAGTGTTGATCGGAGCCGGAATTCCGGAAGAGACCGTAAAACACTACGAAACGGCGATAGGCGACGGCGGAATTGTATTAGGCTTCTCTCCGAAAAACGAGATTGAAGCCAATGAAGTCGAAAGGGTATGGAAAGATCACGATGCGGAACATATATACCGATAATTATTCATGAACGATTTGTAAGGAAATCCATTCCTCCCACAAAAATACGGGCACGAAGTTTTTTGGTGCCCGTACATTTTTTGCATCAAACATTCATTGGAACATAGACGAACGACAGCGAAAATGCAGTGGGACGATAAATAAATTTAATCCGGAAAGTATAAATGCCGTAACAATGCTTGGGCACATTTCCCGAAAAACCGAGAACCGGAGGCGCGTAAATACACCTTCGGAAATCTATTTCATAAATTCGCTTGATTCAATCACTAGCTTTTCCCAATTTTTAACTTTCAGTTTTTCCTTTGCGATTTTCGCCGCAGCATCAGGCACAAAACAAGTAAAACAAGACCGGGAATCAGACCCAATATCAAACCCTTTAGAAACGGGATATTCACTTGTGCCGTATCAATATCATGGCGATGATTCCAAATTTCGATTATTCTTCAATCCTTAAATCGAAATACGTTGATGATCGGGATCTGATCGCGCCCACCCATAATTTTTAACCACCAAGTCGACGGCTGATATTTCCATTTTCAGCGCGTCGCAACCAGATCGCACTCGGCAATTTGATAATCAATGGTTCCGTTCATGTTTCCGTTGTCCCATAGGAATGCAGTGATTTGCTTCTGTTCAACCGCCGGTTCCGTTACCCCTTTTGTTTCGCCAATATCATGAACAACATAATTTGGTGCAACAAGTTCGTCTACGATCTCAGGATTATTTTAAAACCAAAGCTTTTCATAAAATATTTTGGCAAGCATTTTATTGTTTTCCTCGGTTTCACTACTGCAATCTGATGCATCGGGGTTCTCCGCCTGAGCAAAAGTGATTGTAAAGCAAAGACTTATCAGTATTGACGCAAGGCATATTTTCATCTTATCTCCTTCTTTTCTCTATTTCACAAATCGTAAGTTCAAACTCTGTATTCGACAAAAGTTCCGTGACTTTGATTAATTAATTCCCCCGCTCCGCAATTTTCTTTGCTTGGAAAGACTTTTGCATATGTGCTGGGACCGAGATGCTCGTCATATACATTAAACCGATCAACCCAATAAGTTTTTCCCTCATATCCACTTCAAGCTGATGTTATCTGATGGAAACATGACTTCAATTTCGTTGAAAATGAATTTATTTATCTACTATTAAATTGGTTTCCACCAAAATATATCAGTAGTTTATTCAATTCAGCTTATAAACAAAAAAAGAGACGAACCGTTTATAGGCTCGCCTCTCTTTGTTTTGGAATTGATCAATTGGCTGTTCGATTTTATCTTTACGCAGATAAAAACTAGTTCACTTTCCCGTGAATTTTCAGTTCGACCAATTCCTCGACGGAAGGATCCTTGTAACCTTTTGCCTTTGCTGCATTTACGAATTTTGAATCGATGTTGAAAATTCTGAGTTGAACAACGTCTTCGGCTTTTAAGTTTGTCAGCCCGACGGCTTTCATTTCAGAAAGAAATTCCGGTGTAACCTTAAAGATCCTAAGCTTGACGAGTTCTTCAACTGAATTTTCACCAAATCCCATCGCTCTTACGCCTTTTATATAATTTGCGTCGATCTTAAAAATGCTCGATTTTACGAGATCTTCCATATTTAGATTTTTAAATCCGGCATTACCCATATCTTTGATATAAACGCCGTCGATCTTAAAGATCGTCGCCTTTATCACATCTTCGAATTTTAGATCTGATAATCCGGCAGATTTTAGATCGCGGGCCGTCTGGCTTTTAACGTTTAAGATCGTTGCCGAAAATAGGTCCTTTGCTGATAGGTCTGAATATCCGGCGGAACTCATCGTCGAAACAAAAGCTGGGTTTGAATTGAATGTCCATGTTCCGGAACCTTTTCCGTCTTCGAATGTTCCAGTTAACTGAACAATTCCGGCCTCGCGGCTCAAACGGAAGTTGACGTTGGTTTTTGCACCCTTTGTCTGTGCCAAAGTAATACCATCAAGCTCGTCGAACTTTAAACTAGTTCCGAACTGGTGATTATTCTTATTGCCTTCCGAAAGACCATTAAAGGAAATATGTACTTTTCCGGTAGAATTTTCTTTAACGCTGGCTTTCCATTCACCTTTAAGCGTTTCCTGCGCGGTGATGTTGGCCGCGATAACAAAAAGCATCAAAAACCCGAGCATTATTGGACGCGTGGAATAGTGGATAAATAGTTTTTGCATTGGAATCTCTTCTCCGTATGAATTTTTGGTATTTATTTTGAATTACTAAACCAAAAACACCACGAAAACGAAAAATATGACAAAAAATATTTATTTAATGTTGCGGAAATTTGTGAAAGTCTGAGGTGTTAAGATCATGAATAGAATTTATCGGTCAGAGCTTTTACGCTAAAACCAAACATAACGATGACGACCAGCCAACCTGTAACCTGAAGCCAAATCGGATGTTTATAATCACCCACGATCTTCGATTTGCGCGACGCGAGTAATATCAACGCAAGTCCGACGGGCAGAATAAAACCGTTAAACGTTCCCGCAAGCACCAAAACGAGTACGGGGCGTCCGACAAAAACAAAAACAAGGGTCGAAAACGCTATGAAAAAGATCGTTACAAATTGTGATCTTTCAGCTATTTTGGGATGAAAGGTCTTTAGAAATGAGACGGAAGTATAAGCAGCTCCGATCACTGAAGTGATCGCCGCCGCCCACATCACAACGCCAAAGATCTTATAACCATAGATTCCCGCCGCGTTTTGGAAAACGGATGCCGGTGGATTCTTGTCATCGATCGTCAAACCCATCGCGATAACACCAAACGCTGCCAGAAATAATAAAAACCGGATAATTGCAGTCAAAAGAATCCCGGTAGTCGCTGCTGTGTTTATTTCGCGTAATGAATCTTTACCCGATATTCCTGCATCGATCAAACGATGCGCACCGGCGAAAGTAATATATCCTCCAACCGTCCCGCCGACGAGTGTGACTATAGCAAATGCGTCGATTGTTTCCGGCAAAATTGTCCGATAGGCTGCCTGTGCGACGGGCGGCTGTGAAACAAAAACGACATAAACGATCAACGCCAGCATTACAAAACCCAGGATCTTTACAAAAAGATCCATAGCTTTTCCCGCGTCCTTAAAGAGGAATATGCCGATGCCAATTAAAGCGCTGATCACAGCACCATATTCCGGTTTTAGTCCAAACAGAACTTCAAGACCCAAACCCGCACCGGCAATATTTCCGATGTTAAATGCCAATCCGCCGAATACGATCAACGCTGCAAGGAGAAAGCCGCTTCCCGGGATCGTTTCATTTGCAACATCCTGTCCGCGCTTTCCGCTAACGGCTAAAACGCGCCAAATGTTTAGCTGCGCAAAAATGTCGATGATCACCGAGATCAGAATTACAAAACCAAAACTCGCCAGAAGTTCCTTTGTGAATTTTGCCGTTTGCGTAAGAAACCCGGGACCGACGGCTGAGGTCGCCATCAAAAATGCCGCGCCGAGAAGAACTGAAGTGAGTTTCTTATCTGCCATTTTGATAACAGTCTTGAAACCGCAGTCACCTGCGAAAAGTCGTTGCAAATCTCAAGAATCCGGTTTCCGCTAAACTGTCTTAATTTCTATCCCGTTTTCACGCAGAGTTCTGTTTAGATTTATCGCGAATTCCAACGCATTATCACCGTCGCCGTGAATACAGACGGTTTCGGCATAAATTGGCACGATCACACTGCTTGTCGACGTCACAGTTTGGCTGTTGATCATCTGCATTACTTGAATCGCTGCGGCATCCGCGTTTTCAATCATCGCGTTGTCTTCGGATCGTGGCGTCAAATTTCCATCATTCTGGTAAGTTCGGTCTGCAAATACTTCGCTTGCGGTATTTAACCCAAGCGTTTTTGCTTCGCTGATCAAATAGCTTCCGGAGAGTCCGTAGAGTACAAGATTCTTATCGATCGAGATAACGGCTTTTGCAACAGCTTCGGCAAGTAGTCGGTCTTTACCGGCTTGATTATAAAGTGCTCCGTGCGGTTTTACGTGATGGAGTTTTAGGTCTGAAACTTCACAGATAACTTTTAGCGCAGCGACTTGATACAAAACAATATCGTAAACTTCGGCGGGAGAAAGTGACATCGACCGCCTTCCAAACCCTTGCAGATCCGGATACGAAGGGTGGGCCCCGATCGCAACTCCATTTTCCGCTGCGAGTTCGACAGCTTCGCGCATTATCGTCGGATCGCCGGCATGAAACCCGCATGCGATATTTACTGAAGAAACATACTTGATGATCGCTGCGTCGTTTCCCATTTTCCAGGAACCGAAGCTTTCGCCCATGTCGCAATTTAGATCAATCTTTTGCATCGGTTTGTTTAAACTTTACGCCCATTCTCAAATAAGCCACATCTCTTTCATACTGCTCTTCGATCTTTTCGGCTTCGTCGATAGAAACCAATTCAAAAAGAATTTTATCGCCGGGTCCCATTTGTCCAACGAGCGAAAGATCGCGTTTTATAACATGACCAATTCTGGGATATCCACCGGTTGTTTGGTGGTCTGCCATTAGCAGAAGGGGTTTTCCGTATGGCGGGAGTTGGACCGTTCCGAATCCGACGGCCGACGAAAGAAGTTCCTTACGGGATAAAAGGTGAAGCGGGTTCCCATCTAATTTGTAACCCATTCGATTTGAGTCATTTGAAATTTCATAAGCGCCCTCAAATAAACGCTGCTCACTCAGCGCCGTAAGGTCGCGATACTCGATCCCTTTTGTGATCCGGATCATCTGAATTGTTTTGGAAACGGGACGAAGACTTGTGGCGATCTCAAATCCTAAAAAGTTCTTTTCAGCCGCATGTGCTTTGCTAAATCTAATTTGGTCGTCATTCCTCAATTGTCTTCCTTTGACCCCCCCGATATTCGCCGCCAGGTTTGTGCTCGCACTCCCCAACCACCGCTCAATTTCAAAACCGTGCCGGATCCCAAAGTAGCATCTGCTGCCGGAAAGTTTTTTCCGAAAACTCAAAATGCTGCCTTTTTTTGCAAGATGGGTCTTCCAGTTCGGAACAGGCAACTTATCTAAAGTAGCATCAAAATCAGCTCCGCCAAGCGCAAAAACTGCCGGTTTTTCAAAAACGATCTGACAAGCCGGGAAGTGCATTTCGATCGCCGGTTCGCTTTCAGGATTTCCAAGAATAATGTTGATCAGCCGTAGCGCATTTTTATCCATTGCGCCGCCGGGATTTATTCCGAGCTTTCGAAAACCAAACCGTCCGAGGTCCTGGATCGTATCAAATACACCTGCCTTCTTTATTGAAATTCCCATTTTAGATCCTGACAAATTTCACCAGATCACCTGTATTAAAAAGCGTTGGCGATTCAAGGTTTGGAGTGAAAAGTTCTATTTCGGTTCGCCCGATTATCTGCCATCCGCCGGGCGATTCGAGCGGATAGATCCCGGTCTGGTTCCCGGCAATTCCGACACTTCCTTTAGCAACCTGCTTTCGCGGGGATGCTTTTCTAGGAGCCGCAATCCGCGGATCGATCTCGCCCATATATGGAAATCCGGGCAAAAATCCGAGCATATAAACCCGATAAGTTGACGACAAATAGATATCTATTACTTCACTTTCAGTCAGCTCTGCAAATTCGGCGACCAGTTCAAGATCGGGTGCAAATCGTTTTTCAAACGAAACCGGTACTTCGATCAGACGCGGTTCCTTCGGCTGCCCGATCTCGAGTGTCTGAAGCGCGATCTCGACGTGGCTTTTTACGATCTGATAGGCGGTAAGTGCAGTTCGGAATTTTCGTTTCGCCTTGGAAAGTTCGAAAAATACGGTCAGCGAACTATATGCCGGGACGCATTCTACAAAACCCTGAAACTTTGTAGATTCGATCTTTTTAGAAAGTGAAGTGACGATCAGATTTATTTCCCGAGAGATCGAGTTGCCAAAACAGATGGTCAGCGCATTTTCGCCAAGCGGGAAGATCTCATATTTTGGTAGATCGATCATAAGTATAAATAGGAATAAACTGAAACTGCATAAAATATGCGGATTCTATTTTTCGTCGTAACTTTCAAGCACATCCAAAAGCGTCGCTTTCTGCGTTTCGACGTCAAGTATTCTTGCCCCTTTTTTGTCGAGATCTGAAAACGTCTGGCCCAAAAGTGCGTCGTCAGGGTCTCTTTCGAATGTCAGTGTGATCGAATCTTCGTTTGTTTCGACGTTAAAATTGCGCAGGTTATTTAAGGTTATCAGACTATCTTCTAGGACGCCTTTCAAATTGATCTTCACTTTCTGTTCCTGTTTATGAGAACCGCGGAGATCCGCCGGTGTTCCCACTGCGCGGATGGTTCCATCGGAAATGACGGCAATCCGGCCGCAAAGTTCTTCAATCTCTGAAAGGTTGTGCGATGTTAGTAAGATCGAAACTCCATCAATAGATTCGATCAGTTTACGCATATTAGCCGCCGCCAGCGGATCAAGCGAACGGGTCGGTTCATCGAGAAGGAGGATCGGCGGATTCGGAATTAATGCGCGTGCGACTGCGAGACGCTGCTTGTTTCCGGTTGAAAGATTTGAAAACCGGCGCTTCGCAAGATCTTGAAGATCAAGCTGTTCAAACAGCTCGTCAATTCGCTTTTTTGCCGCCTTGTCGGTCATCCCGTAAAGTCTGGCAAAGAACATCAAATTTTGGGTGCCTGTTAAACGCCAATAAAATGAACGCTCCTCTGCAGTTGCGAGTCCAACCAGCGACCTGACTTTTACCTCGTTCTCGACCGAATCAAAACCATTGACCGTTACCTTTCCGCTTGTCGGTTGGACGAGTGTGGCAATGATCTTTGTAAGTGTAGTTTTGCCCGCGCCATTCCTGCCGATAAGACCGAAAATTTCGCCTTTTTCGACTTCAAAAGAAATATTCCGGAGCGCATCAACAGAATCTTTCGCCTTCATGCGTAAAAACTTCTTAACCCGTGGAAACGCGGTCGGGTAAGTTTTTGAAAGATTGTTGATCGATATTGCAGTCATTTCTGTCTATCTTTTTCGCTGTTTTGGATCTAAATATTCACGCAAACCGTCGCCGATAAAATTGAACGCAAGTAC
>JBGTEI010000215.1:0-3272 GCA_041747875.1 Pyrinomonadaceae bacterium
GAAGGAGTGTGAGTGGCGTTTTAATAACCCAAAACCCCAGTCGCAGTTAAGCCAATTAAAACAATGGGTTAAGGACGAAATGGGATAGTTATCTGGGACATCCCCATTTCTATTTCAGCCGTTGAAAATGGCGACAGAAAAGCGTATGTCGTGGTTTTCAACCACTCGACTCGGCGGACTGAATGACTGCCACGGTTTGCACCGTGGGCTACAAATATGTCGTCGGTTTCTCCGACTGAAAACACAAATTCATATCATGAAGGTCACGTTTTCATCAAAATACCGGTAGAACCAAATGAATAAAGACGGAGATTTAACATATTCGGAAGCCATTGAACAAGTGATGCTGCAAAATGGATGTTTTGCACCGCTAAAACTCCTTTACAAGGAAATTTGGACTTTCAAAGATAAATCTAAGATTATTGGCAAGACACCCGATTACACCATACAAGAGAGAGTTCAAAGAGACCCGAGATTCTCGAGAATTGCGAACGGTGTCTACGCACTCACCGATTTCTTAGAAGATGTTGAGAAAAAAGATCTGGGACATTTTTCATTTGAAAACAACGAAATTATTTTTAAAAGAAATATAGCGTCGAAACAGACTGAAAGATTCGTTAAACAAAAAGTAAGGGTTGGGCAAGAAAAGTTTAGAAATGGGTTAATAGAAGAAATGAAAAAATGTCCAATTACGGGTATTGATGACACCAGAATGCTAATTGCGAGTCATATAAAACCCTGGTCACATAGTGACGATGTGGAAAAGCTAGATGTGAAGAATGGACTATTACTTACACCTCTATTTGATAAATTATTTGATAAAAACATTGGGCTAATCACATTTACAAACGAGAAAAGAATTATCATCTCAAATAGAATTTCTCGGGAAAATGCCGGCAAGTTATACATTTCTAACAACCAAAAAATCGATAATCTCGAAATAGTTGGGCGAGAAGCCTTTCTCGAGTATCATCAAAAATTCATTTTTCAGGGGTGAACTTAATGGGTACAAAATCAAAAAGTCAGAGTAAAAAGAAAGAAAAAACTTATGAATGTCGATCGTGCGGCGAGAAAACAAAAGTTTTTCGAATGTTTGATATTGACGGTAGAAATTTAGTGGAATCGCTAGTTTGTCTTAATTGTCGGGATGGAGAACTACCAACAAAAAGTAAAAAATATGCAACGCTATGAAGATAACGAAAAAATTTGAAATTACAATTACAATTGATACTGAAAAAGCCAACATTAATGAAAACAAATTTGGAAGCGCATATGACAACAATGGGTATCCAAACTGGCAGATTAACCACTTAGGTAGAGAAGGTAATTTTATGAAGTATTGTGTTGAAGATGTTAGAAAGAACTTCAAATTTACGGGTATGAAATGTAAAATAATTGAATTGAAATAGGCAATAAAGTGCTTTGCGATTTGGGTGTTTTAACCTACGTGGCTGGGCGATCCTTCAATAAAATGAAGTCGATGTTATAAATCTCGATTTCCCAGGTAGAGCGCGTCAATATAGCTCGAATTTTCATATTTTAGAAAAATATCCATTATTAATGGTTCCTGAGTTTTTAACTGCTCTGCCACATTTCATTAATATCCCCAAACTAGGTAATATCTAATCTTTTAGAGTTGGTCGTTATTTGACCAATAATTAGTATCCTAGAATCTATTTATGCACTATCACTTAATCGGAATATGCGGAACGGCGATGGCTTCCCTGGCGGGAATGCTTCAGGCGCATGGACATAAGGTAACGGGATCGGATCAGAATGTATATCCGCCGATGTCGACGCAGCTTGAAGAGCTTGGGATCGAGGTGTTTAAGGGCTATAACCGCGACAATATTGATGTCGGCGCTGACTGCTTTATTGTCGGGAATGCGATCCGGCGCGGAACTCCGGAACTTGAAGAACTCCTTGACCGAAAGCTTCCATATTATTCGCAGGCTGAAACGGTAAAACGCGAGTTTATACGCGGAAGGCGTTCGCTTGTGGTTGCCGGAACTCATGGAAAAACCACGACGACGAGTATTGCGACGTGGGTCGCGGAAGTCGGCGGACTTGATCCTGCGTTTCTTGTAGGCGGGATCGTTCAAAATTTTGGCGCAAGCTTCCGCGTAACCGACAGCGACTTTTTTGTCATCGAAGGTGATGAATACGACACGGCATATTTTGATAAAAAGCCGAAATTTATGCACTATCTGCCCGAGACGGCGATCATCAACAACATCGAATTCGACCACGCAGACATCTACCGCGATCTTGAAGCGATCAAGTTTGAATTTTCTCGCTTGATGAATTTGGTTCCGGGAAATGGTCATCTGATCGTCGGGATAGATTCCGAAGTTGCGCGCGACGTGCTCGATTCCATGCGCCCAAAACTCCACACAAATATCGAAACATTCGGAACCACAGGCGACGCAAAATGGCAGGCGCGCTATATGGATTATTCCGGTGATACTACAAAGTTTACGGTATTTAAGGAAGGCCATTCATGGGGCGAATTTGAAACAAACCTGATCGGTGAATTTAATGTAAACAATTGCCTCGCCGTGATCATTGCCGCAAACGCATGGGGAATCTCGAAGGAGAAAATTCAGGAAGCATTTGCAACCTTTAAGAGCGTAAAACGGCGTGTGGAAATTCGCGGCGTAGTACGCGGTGTGACAGTGATCGATGATTTTGCGCATCACCCGACGGCGGTCGAAGAAACATTAAAAGCGCTCAAACAAAAATACGAAAAGAATCGATTGATCGCCGTTTTTGAACCGCGATCGTGGTCTTCGCGTCTTGCCGTTTTTCAGGAAAAATACGAGAAAGCTTTTACCTATGCGGATTATGTGATCATCGCAGGGGTTTACGACACTTCGCAAGCAAGCGAACTCGGAAAGATACTCGATACAAACGAACTCGTCGAAAAGATCGCGCTGCAGGGTAAACCCGCATTCAGCCTGCCCGATGCGGACATGATCGTCGAACATCTGACGCCGGAGATGAAGGAAGGTGATGTTATTGCGATCATGTCAAACGGCGGTTTTGGCGGGATCCACGATAAGGTCTTAGAAGTTTTAAGATCTTCGGGCGGGTCTTCGGCGGTGAAGCCGACTAACGAAAATACCCAGATGTGAAACGTCTGGACAAAAAAAAAGAAGTTTAAGCATTGACGATGCGGCAGTTCCTTTCTCGGTGCGTCTCCAACGCACCCTGATATTTATGAAATGGGCCCAGACGTTTCACGTCTGGCTACTCTCTTTAATGCGGTTCCC
>JBGTEI010000216.1:0-4131 GCA_041747875.1 Pyrinomonadaceae bacterium
AGCTATTAATTTTCTTTGGAAACGAGTTCATCTGATAAACATTTAATGTTATTGGTTGCTCTCTAATTTACTTATTGCTCGATTCGTCGGAATTCGTATCCCCGCGAGAATCATTCTCCGTCGTTCTGCTGTCTTGACCTGAATCTCCGTCCAAAGAGATCCCAAAGATCTTCGGGTTCTCGATAAAAGATGTAAGTTTGTCCGGGCTAAATTTCGCGCGGACAACAACTGCCTGCTCGTTGTCGATTGAAACAAGCAAGATCTTTACGTTGCTACCATCTTCCCGCATATTCATATAAACCTGATTTCCGTCTTTTGATCGAACTCGAAGTATCGGCGACCATTCGTCGCTGAAGGAATCTCTCATAGCTTCCTGCATTTCCCGATGAAGCGAATCGCGCGAGAATTGCAGATTTTCAAAAATGGTTACCTTAAAACTCTTTACGCCGGCCGGTTTTATGATCCCGACCATCGCCCGCGCGAACCACATAAACGGAATATTTACTTTCTTCGCATGGTACTTAGTTCTCAGATGATCACAAACCGCGTCGTATTCATTGCCGTTTGTCGACGCACGCGCCGGAGACATAAACGCCACCAATGTCATAACCAAAATCAACGATGTTAGGATCGATCTTCTTCGTTTAACCATTCTGACCTCCATTTATTTGTCGTCCGGATCGTCATCTTTGGAAATTGATATTTCGGGAATATTCATCTTTCCGCCCAATTCAGCAAGTGTGTCAATATCGATTGGACCAATGACATTTATTAACGCGATCTGTTTTTTCTCGGAGAGAATTACGGCAAGTCCGCTTATATCCTGACCGCGAAACATCATATAAACGTCAATCTTTTGATTGTCTTTCTTACTTCGTACGCGAGCCAGTTTTTCCCAGCCTGGCGCGCTGAGTTGTTTTCGAATCCCATCGACATCGGCGATATTGTATTCATTATCGTTTTCAAAGTTGAACGATCTGACATAAACTCCCTCGAGTCCTTCGATCGCTTTTCCGATCTTTTTTGCGTCCTGGTCCTTGACCTTAAGCAGAACGCGTTTCGCGAGCTGCAGGAGCTTTCCGTCGACATTAACCTCAACGATCTCGCTGGCGTTCTTTTCCAGTCCGGCAAGATCATCAAACCGCAAACGCGCGTCCTGAGCGCTTGCTCCAATTGCTGAAAGAATAATGGTCAGCACTAACAAATGAATTTTACTTATTGATCTCATAATTGCTTCTCGCTCCTATTAAAACTAACTTCCTACTTTCTTTGGCATTGCGATTTCACGAATGCCGTTTGCCTTATCTCTTACAATTTTCAAATTCGAGCTCGTGATCGAAAGTCCCAGCATCAGTTGATCGTACGCGTACTTTTCTTCTTTTGTAAGAACTACTTCATGATCTTCCGTTTCTCTTGATGAATTGACTTTCGCAAAGATTTTCGGCGATTTCCGCGTCCGTGAAACCCGATTTATGAGCTTTCGGGCGGAGGTAATTCTTTCGTGTTCAGATCCGGAATTTCTTACCCGGGTTTCTATATTTTCGAAATTGGTTGTCGTCGGTTGGGTCGACGTGGCGTGATTCTCGGCATCAGTGTTCGTCGTGAGATTTTCAATCTTGTTAACCGATTCTTTTTTTGCCACTTCGGAATCGCCAGATCGCATCATTTGAAGAAGTGCGACACCAAAGATCGCTACTGCGAGACAAGCAACGGAAGCGAAACCAAATGAGAATAGCCTTCGCGGCGCATTACCCGGTTTACTTCGGTTATCAAACGCAATAGTTTGAGTCGCGAGTAACAGTGCTTCTTGTTCTTTGTGCCGAAACGTTCTAAGAACATTTTCGAGCTTTTCGATCTCGGGATCGCTCCCCTTTTTATCCCACAAATAATCTTCTTTCATTGTCTATTCCTTAATTCCGAGCCTACTCCGAAGCATCCGCATACCGCGATGTAGATTTACGCGCACCGAAGAATGTGTCAGACCAGTTAGTTCTGCGATCTCAGGTCCGGTCATTCCCTCAACAAGTCTCAGTACCAAAGTTTCTTTATAAGTTTCCGGCATTGTTTTAATGACGTCTAAAATTTCATGTGCATTTGTTTTTCTCGAATCCGAATTACTCAAATTCTCTGAGAGTTCTTCAGTAGGCTTAGTCCTGCGAAAAAACTCCACCGTCCGATTCCGGGCAATTTGCGCGATCCAGGAACTAACAGCTCTCGAATCACGAAGACTATCGATATTATTAAAGGCAGAAATAAAAACTTCCTGAACAATGTCGTCAACTTCATCCCGCGGAACCCGTGCGAGTACGATCCCATGAACCAGCGGGGATAATTTCTTATATAGTTCGTCAAATGCATCTTGTTCACCCGCACGGAATCTCTCGACCAAATCGGCATTTACTGCCGCCTTTTTGGTTTTCGCGGCGTTTCCGGTTTCCCGGTTTCCCCAAAAAAACAAATTTGTTATGGGCTTGCTCTCAGACATTGATAAGCAGGGTGATGAAAAATGACCCGTATGAAAAATATTAAAAAAACACTTTTCGTCACCCAAAAAACTAGCTTTTTACTGCTTGCTGTTTACTAAGACGATGGAATTGATCTATGTGTTAACAATAGAAACGAATATTCGACAGATTTGTTGCAGTGCACCGATCGAGTCGATGCCTATTCATATTTGTAAAGTGTTATAATTTTTCAAATTGAAATAAATCTTTAAGGGGCGGGCAAAATGAGACAGATGCTTTATGTTTTATCGTTTGTTTTTATCGTTATCGTAATAGGAAATACAGTGATCGTTGCGCAAAAAAATATGACACCACCAGTAGCAAAAAAAGAGACAATAGTTACAAAGATCCACGGCATTGAGTTGAAGGATGATTACGCATGGATGCGTGACCGAAGTGATAAGGAAAAGAAGCCTGAGATCATGAAATACCTAGAAGCTGAAAATACGTACACGGAATCGGTAATGGCGCCTCATAAATCATTTAGCGAAAAGCTCTATGAGGAGATGATCGGGCGAATCAAGCAAACTGACCTCAGCGTGCCCTATAAATACGGTGATTATTGGTATTCGACGAAAACGATCGAAGGAAAACAATATACTGTCTTCCAAAGAAGCAAAACTTTTGACGGAAAAAAAACCGAAACACTTCTTGACGAAAACGAAATGGCTGAGGGTTTTAAGTTTCATTCGATTAGGAGCAGAACTATTAGCGATGATGGAAACTTGCTCGCATATTTAGTGGATACCGTTGGCTATCGACAATACACGCTTCAAATAAAGGACTTACGAACTGGTAAAACTCTTCCAAATAAGATCGAACGGGTAACTTCATTTCAGTGGGCAAACGACAACAATACGCTTTTCGTCACGACTGAAGATAAAGTCTCAAAGCGCTCCGATAAATTCTGGAGGCATGACATCAGGAAGGATTCGAATACACTTCTTTACGAAGAAAAAGATGTTTTGTTTAATGCCTTTTCGGGGCGATCACGTGATAAGAAAGTGATCTTTTTGAATTCAAGCGCCGCTACGATGAACGAAGTTCGGTATATTAGGGCGGATGATGCCTCGGGCGAATTGAAACTCATTCAAAAGCGCGAGAAAGGGCATGAGTATGATGCTGATTATTATGAAGGCAACTTTTACATTGTAACCAATCTCAATGCGGAGAATTTTCGTGTTGTGACGGCACCGGTCGAAGATTCGCGAAAAGATAAATGGGTAGATTTTATTCCGCATGATCCCGATATCAAAATTGAAGACATTGATTTTTACAAAGGCTATTCGATTGTTTCAGAGCGCGAAAACGGTCTCGAGTATTTGCGTTTGATCAACCTTAGATCAAATAAGTCGAATCGTCTGGAAACGGATGAAAGCGTTTATACGATGGGGATGATCGATCTACCGGAATTCGACACTAGGAGTATCCGGTATTACTACGCCTCAATGATCACGCCAGGAACGACATACGAATATGATCTCGAAACGGGAGAAAAAAAACTGCTCAAGCAGGAAGAAGTGTTGGGCGGTTACGACAAAACCAAATACGAAACAAAACGTGTTTGGGCGACGGTTCGTGATGAGGTAAAGGTTCCGATCTCCCTGATGATGAAAAAAGGTACCAA
>JBGTEI010000217.1:0-2491 GCA_041747875.1 Pyrinomonadaceae bacterium
ACATTGACCGCAGCGATCCCGTCGTCGCCGTGGCACTTACTGCGCACGTCGGTTCTGCGCGAGAGAAGGAAGGCCGGACAGGATTTGCACATTTGTTTGAACATCTGTTGTTTCTCGAATCGGAGAATCTCGGAAAAGGCGGACTCGATAAAATGTCTGCGCGGGTCGGCGGCTCCGGTGCAAATGGTTCGACATCTCGCGATAGAACCAACTATTTTCAAACCGTTCCAAAAGATGCACTTGAAAAAATGATCTGGGCGGAGGCCGACAAACTCGGCTGGTTTATCAATACGGTTACCGATCCGGTTTTGGCAAAGGAGAAGCAGGTTGTAAAAAATGAAAAACGCCAAAGCTACGATAATCAGCCTTATGGACACACATCTTACGTCATCGATAAAAATATATATCCGGCTGATCATCCTTATAACTGGCAGGTGATCGGTTCGCTTGATGATCTACAAAATGCAACGCTCTCCGATGTAAAAGAATTCTTTCGCCGCTGGTATGTTCCAAATAATGTGACGCTCGTAATTGCCGGCGATTTTGATAAAGATCAGGCAAAGGCTTGGGTGCACAAGTATTTTGACGAGATCAAACGCGGTGAAGAGATAAAACCTCTCGCAAAGCGCCCGGGGAAAATTGCGAACACTGTAAAGCTTTACCACGAAGACAATTTCGCGCAGGTTCCCGAACTAAATCTTTCCTGGACTTCAGTTCCGCAGTACGACGCGGATTCATATGCGCTTGACGTTCTTACCGAATATCTTTCGGACGGGAAAAACGCTCCGCTTTACAAAGTACTGGTCGAAGATAAAAAACTGACCTCGCGCGTAAATATGTTTAATTCCACATCTGAATTAGCCGGTGAAACGCAATTGTCGCTGAGGGCATTTTCCGGCAAGGATCTTGATGAAACGGCAAAGGCGATCGATGAAGCATTTGCAAAATTTGAAGCAGAAGGGATCTCGGAAAAAGATTTGAATCGGATAAAAGCGGGACAGGAAACCGGTTTTTATAACAGTCTTTCAAGCGTTTTGGGTAAAGGATTCCAACTCGCGCAATACAATATATTTGCCGGCGATCCCGGTTTTATCGAAAAAGACATCAAGAATATTCTCGCTGTAACCCCTGCAGATGTAATGCGGGTTTACAAAAAATATATTAAAGACAAAAACTACGTTGCGACATCTTTTGTTCCAAAAGGCGGGGTCGCTTTAGCACTTGAAGGTTCGGCAAAAGCTGAGGTAGTTGAAGAAAAGATCGTTGAAGGCGCTGAAGAGAGTTTTGATGCGTCCGAAGAAGCAACATACGAAAAAACGCCGTCAAGTTTTGACCGCTCAAAAGAACCGCCCTACGGAAAAGCTCCGGAAATCCAGATCCCGACTATTTGGGAAGATACCCTTTCTAACGGTTTAAAAGTATATGGAATTGAAAACACGGAGGTTCCGCTTGTTCAGTTCAATATCGTCATCGACGGCGGCGAACTCTTAGACAACATCAACAAGGTTGGCGTAGCGAATCTGACGGCCGCCCTGATGAATCAGGGAACGAAGACAAAAACTCCGCAGCAGCTCGAAGAAGCGATCCAGCAATTGGGTGCTTCGATCCGCGTATCAGCCGGGACTGAAAGTATTAGAATTTCGGGAAACACTCTTTCACGAAATTATCCTGCAACGCTCGCCCTTGTTGAAGAAATGCTGCTCGAACCTCGCTGGGACGTTAAGGAATTTGATCTTGTAAAACAAAGTACGATCAGCAATATTCGACAGCAGCAGGCCAATCCGAATGCCGTCGCGCAAAATGAATACAATAAACTCATTTACGGCGAAAACAATATTCGGTCGCGAAATTTACTCGGGACGATCGAATCCGTAAATCAAATTACGCTTGACGATCTTAAGGCATATTACAATGCCAATATCTCGCCTTCAGTTGCACGAATGCATGTCGTTGGAGCGCTTGATCAAGCGGCAATTTCCAAGTCGTTAGTATCGCTCGGCACGAAATGGAAAGGAAAGAAGGTCAATATTCCAGACTATGCGACACCCGCTCCGCCCTCCAAGTCTCAGGTTTATTTTTACGATGTCCCTGATGCTAAGCAATCGGTTATCAGATTTGGATATCCCGCGCTTGCTGCGACCGACGAGAATTTTTATCCGGCGACCGTTATGAATTATATCCTCGGCGGAGGTGGATTCGCTTCGCAGTTGACACAGCAGCTGCGTGAAGGAAAAGGCTATACCTACAGTATAGGTTCGGGTTTTTCGGGTTCAAAAACGGCGGGTCCTTTTACGATCTCAAGCGGTGTAAGAACAAACGTTACGCTTGAATCCGCCGAGCTTGTAAAAAGCATTTTGGAAGATTATCCAAAGAATTATTCCGATAAGGATATGGAAACGACAAAAGGCTTCCTGATAAAAAGCAACGCCAGGGCTTTTGAAACTGCCGGTGCGAAGTTAAATATGCTTGAGAATATTAGCGAATACGGTTG
>JBGTEI010000218.1:0-2083 GCA_041747875.1 Pyrinomonadaceae bacterium
AAGCAACATTGAACATTTGTTTTGTATAAGCCAGGGCTTCGGCGATATCCGATTCGGAAAACTCATCCGCGCGAAGCGTGTATTCAACTCGTTGTAATTCCTGCTGTTCCACCGTGACGGCAGGCCCGACGTTGAGAATGAGAAATTTTACGTCCCGCGACTTAGAGGCCGCCAGAGGAGCGATCCAACCGCCCTGACTAATTCCGAACAAACCGATTTGTTCGCCGTTGATGTCTTTTCTTGCTTTCAGCAATTTCACGGCAGCAAGCGCGTCTCCCGCAAGGTCGTCGAATACGGCTTTTTTGTAATCTCCATTTGATTTTCCGACACCGCGTTTGTCATAAATCAGCGCGGCAATTCCGCGACTCGCAAAAAATCGCCCCCAGAAATTATAATAATTCGTATCAAGACCTTGCTCGCCCGAGCCGTGAATGATGACGACGGCTGGGTGTTTGCCATCTGCGATCGGTTTATACAGCAATCCGGCAAGCGACACATCTCCATTCTTGAAGCGCACTTCTTCTTTCTTATAGTTCGGTGATTCTTTGAGTTTACGTTTTAAGTGGAGTGCAACGGGCGGATTCCATTTTTTATTTTCTCCCGTAATTTCCGCGTAATCTGAATTTATCACCATCTTGAAGATGCCGTGTTTAGGTTTGAATTCCAGATTAGGAAATTTGTAATCAATATCGGTAATCGGTTCGCCGTAGATGCTCAAGTCAGGAATATCGTAAGTGCCTTTCAGACTTGTCCCTTCCATTGTGAAATCCATCATTACCGTCTGAACCGCACCCAACCTCACATACGCACCCTCCCAATGACCAACAATCGCTTCCGATTGCGCAGTGGCAATGATCGAAAGAAATAGCGTTGTATGGCAGGCCAACGCTATTGTAAGTAATTGATGTTTCATATACATATAGAAGAAAGACGTCAGCGTCGCAGTAAGAGTTTCGGGAAAGTTAGAAAGGGTGTTTCGAGAAGCCTTTGTAGCGGCCTAATTTATACCCTTATCCACAATCCACCGGCCCATGAAATCGAGTAAATCCTCCCTGAAAAGGGCGTGCCCGTTTTTGTGAAAAAGCATAATCGTATAGTTGTAATCGCTTTTACCCAGGGTTTTCTCAATGCGTTCAATGGTTTTGTTAATGCGAATCTGCGTATCACGTCCGCCGTAAACAAAAAGAATGGGAACGCCGGTTTTTTTCCAGTAAGGAACCGGGTCAAAATCACCTATGGTGTTGATAAATGTTCTGGACGGGTGATTGGGATCGGTCGGAAACTTTTCGATCACCGGCATTCCCTTGAGTTCACCGTTCTTGGCCTCGGTCAAGGCATCCAGATAAGCCTTCTGTCCATTACCCGTCAGTGCGTAAAAAATTCCCTTGCGGTTAACATTGTTCACGACCTCGATCTGTTTATCATTCAATCCGGCTCGCTCGGCGCTCATTTCGACTTCATCCATGATCTGCTCCATCATCGGGACAACCGAAGCGGAGACACTTATCACGAACGCTATGTCGGAAGATCGGGAGGCGGCGGCCGGAACGATATGGCCGCCTTGGCTAAAACCGATCACTCCAATTCGGCTCATATCAATTTTTGGATTTTTCTTAAGAAACTGCACACCGGCGATGGCATCATCGCCAAGATCTATTAAAGTCGAGGTAAGCCAACTTCCCTGAGATTTTCCGCTGCCGCGTTTATCCGGGTGAAGAATTGCAATACCGCGCTTTACCAATGCATCAGCATAGGTGGTCGTCCACGGGTTACTGCGGTCGCTGTTTCCCGAACCATGAACAATAACGGCGGCGGGAAACGGCCCGTTTCCTTTAGGAGTTAAAAGCGTAGCGGCAAGCGTAACATTGCCGTTCGAATAACTGACCTCGCTTTCGTCGAATTTCTTTGAGCTATCGGAATATATTTTAGGCGTCTGTTTAGCCCTGTAGCTGGAATTTTGCTTTGCTAATATTTGAGCATCAGTCTGAAAAGGGTTAATTAGCAAGCACAAAACAACAGTAACAGCATAAACTGAAATTCTGCTCACATTGATTTTCTCCGGTCTTTCTGGTTTGTTTCTACT
>JBGTEI010000219.1:0-2933 GCA_041747875.1 Pyrinomonadaceae bacterium
TTGATTCAACGCAAAATAATACTCAAAAAATTCGCGTAGGATCGAAAGATTTCACGGAATCAGTGATCCTGGCGGAGATCCTTGCGCAAACACTTGAGAAAAAAGGAGTTGCGGTAGAGCGAAAACTCGAACTCGGCGGGAATCTTGCTCACGATGGTTTAACTTCAAACCAGATCGATGTTTATCCGGAATATACCGGAACGGCTTACACGGCAATTTTGAAAAATCCGCCGATCACCGATCCGCAGAAAGTTTATGATGAGACAAAACGAGAGTACGAAAAGGAATTCGAACTCACCTTAAGTCCGCCGCTCGGGTTTGCAAATGATTTTGCGATCCTGGTCAGAGGCGACGAGGCAAAAAAGAAAGATCTTAAAACGATCTCTGACGCGGTAAAACACGCGAAGAATTGGCAGGCCGGGTTTGGGCAGGATTTTATGTCGCGCGCAGACGGCTATGAAGGCTTTCGAAAAGTTTACGGGTTTGAATTTCAAAAACAGCCTCGCGAGATGGACCTCGCGCTGACGTATCGCGCGCTTGCATCGGGCGAACTCGACATAATTGCTGGGAATTCAACAGACGGGCTGATCTCCGCGCTCGATCTTTTTCAACTAAAAGACGACAAAAGATATTTTCCGCCGTATCAGGCAGTTTTTATTGTTCGGAAAGATGCACTCCAAGGATCGCAGGTCCTAATGGAAACTTTCAATGAGCTTAAAGATGCTATATCGACCGAAGAAATGCGGAAACTCAATTACGAAGTCGACGGCAAAAAGAGGCAGCCGAAAGACGTTGCAAGGGGCTGGGTAGCGCAGAGAAAATCACCGGCAAAGGAATAAATGAGCAATCGTAAAGAATCATCGTTGTTGACAGCAATTTTTTAGTTACATATAGTCGAAGAGATGGTTAATCGGTTAAAAACATTATTTTTCATTCTCGTGCTAAGCGTCAGCGTGTTTTCGGGAACACCGCTTGGAGATACGGGTATGAAAGACAGTGTTTGCCCGATGAAGTGCTGTAAGAAGAAGGCGAAAGCGAAAAAGCCGGTAAAGACAGATGCAAAATATCTTTGCGCGCTATTAGTTTGTTCACAAACGACGCCGGCAAATTCAAACGCGGTCTCTCAGGTGAATCTCTCGCCCGTTATTATTGCTTCGGAAAAGGTTTCCTTGTTCGAGATCCTTTTCTCGACCACCCCCAAAGAAGCGATTCAATCAGCTGTCTACAAGACCATCAGCGCTAAAACATCCCAGCCAAAATATATCCAACATCAAAGAATCTTAGTTTAATTCTTAGGGATAAGTGCGTCTTTTTTCAGGTGAAGTTTATCTGAAATGACGCATTTTTCTTTTTAAAATTGACGGGCATTCGTGCTCGATTTGTGCGCAATTTTTTAACGAATTGAAACACGGATCAACGCCGGTCGGGCGAATTTCGATCGGGAAATTAATCAATCATAAAAATAATATTGGGAGAAACATAAAATGACAAAAACAACAAAAATAATCGGAATAACAATACTGCTTTCATTGATCTCATTGGCTGCCGCTTGTAGCAATGGAGAAACGACCACGGGCGGGGATACGGGAACCGCTGCCGGCGGCGATATGAAAACAATTGCCGAGAAGAAAGAAGGAAACGTCAATATCACGCTTTCAAGTGCTGACGGAAAATTAAAAAGCGGTGATCAGGAAATAACCGTTTCTTTTACCGATGCTTCCGGGAAACCGCTCGATATCAAAGCGGCTCAACTCAATTTTAATATGCCTGCGATGGGTACGATGGCCGAGATGAACAACGCCGCTGCATTAACTACAACATCGACCCCGGGACAATTTAAGGGAAAAGTAAATATTGAAATGAAGGGTGATTGGACCGCTCAAGTTTCGTATGAGGGTGCGGAAAACGGCAAAACAACAATATCCGCGACGGCGCAATAAATTGGACAGGTAGATCTGCGATCAGCCGTTGGCACAAGGCTGATCGCAGAATCGGAAGACTATATTGACGGGAGAAGTTATGGATAAGAATGAAGAAAACAAGATGATGCATTCCGACATGAAGGCGGGAAGCTATGGGAAATTTGCGCTGATGATGGCAGTTTCTTTTGTCATTATGTATATCGTGATGTTTTTAAATGCCGACAAATATGATCACGTCTATCTAAGCGTCATGCGAACTTATATGACCATACTGATGATCTCTTTGATGGCTATCGTGATGATCTTGTTTATGTGGGGAATGTATAAGAACAAGAAGATAAATACTGCGATCCTCATCGGTAGTACGGTGATATTTATCTTGACTCTGACGTTTGTACGAACGCAGGCATTTATCGGGGACCGGCAGTGGATGCGCGGAATGATCCCGCATCATTCTTCTGCAATATTAACGAGTTCGCAAGCCGATCTAACCGATCCGGAAGTTAAGAAACTTGCGGCAGACATAGTCAAAGCTCAGGAAGAAGAGATCGCGTTAATGAAACGGTTACTGGAAAAAACCGGCGAATAATTTAAGTGTATGCCGCTTAATTGCGGTTCGGACGGTGTAATTATGATCCATGCAATTATTGAATGGTCGCTGAAAAATCGCGCAATAGTGCTCGCGCTCTTTCTGGGAATCGCGGGCGCGGGATACTACGCGCTGCGAAATACCCCGATCGATGCGATCCCGGATGTTTCGGAGAATCAAGTCATTGTTTTTACCGATTGGGCAGGGCGTTCGCCGCAGGAAGTGGAAGATCAGATAACCTATCCGCTTGTGACGAATTTGCAGGGTCTTCCCGGAGTAAAGGTTGTTCGTGCGAGTTCGGCGTTCAGCTTTTCGATGATCAATATAATTTTTGAGGAAAATGTCGAATTATATTTTGCGAGAACCCGGATCTTAGAGAGGCTGAATGTTGTTCAAAACCAATTACCGGCGGGCGTTACACC
>JBGTEI010000220.1:0-4497 GCA_041747875.1 Pyrinomonadaceae bacterium
CAAGATCGGTGAATTTGAAAAGGCAGCTTCCTATTATAATCAGGCGGTCGAGCTACAACGTGCAAAAGGTGATATCAAGAGTGTCGGCATTTATTATAACAATCTCGGGAATCTCTATGCGGACCTTTTTGAATATGAAAAGGCGGAAAAATTTTACCTCGATTCACTCGAAATAAAGCGCCAGGATGAAAGCATACGAGGCAAGAGGAGTGTCGGGGCTACGGTAAACAATCTTGGCAAGCTGCTGACAAAGAAGGGTGATTTCAAAAAAGGGATCGAGTATTTGGTCGAAGGGCTGGAAATTCGGAAATCTGCGGATGACAAATGGGGCGAAGCAAATTCGCTCTTAAATTTAGGAAAAGCCCGATGGGATTCGGGTGACCATAGAGAAGCGTTTGAAGATCTTAAGGTTTCAAATGAATATTCGACCGCTTTAGGAGACAGGCAGCTGCAGGCGGAATCATTTTATCTTCTCGCGATAGCTGAAAGAGAGCGTGGAAATATTGATAAAGCACTTGAGAACGTTTCAAACGGACTTGAACTTGTTGAACAGATCCGGAGCGAGTTGGTTGGTTCGCGTGCCCGGTACTCTTATCTTTCGACCGTCCACGAATTTTACGAACTTTACACAGATCTTCTTGTTTCACGTTACGAAAAAACTAAAGGGAAGGCTGATCTTGCTAAGTCGCTTCAGATAAGCGAGCGTTCGCGTTCACGAAGCCTGATCGAATTATTGGAGGAGGCAAAGGTGAATTTCCGGCAGGGAATCGATGCCGAACTTCTTTCGAGCCTCAAAAATACCCAGGATGAGCTCGAGAATAAATACAATACTCGTCAAAATCTCCTTCGAGGCAACTCAAAACCTGAACAGATCGCGAAAGTTGAATCTGAGATAAATGATTTGAACACTGAAGTTCAAGGACTTCAAAGCCGAATTCGCCGAGAGAATCCAAAATACTCCGATCTGACCCAGGGGAGAACTGTTTACGTAACCGAAATTCAAAATCTTTTGGACGATGAAACGGTTTTTTTGGAATATAAACTAGGTGAATCACGAAGTTTTGCCTGGCTCGTGACAAAAAACGATGTCGAGATCTCGGTTCTCCCGTCCCGGCGCGAGATCGAATCTAAGGCACGGGATTATTACAATTTGATCGTTGCCAACGATCGAAGCCAAATTGCGAAGTCGGAAGAATTAGCAGGTGATTTAGGATCACTGCTTTTGGCTCAGTTTTCTACTAAGATCTCAAATAAACGCGTCGCGATCGTTGCCGACGGGGTATTGCAGTACATTCCTTTTTCTGCGTTGACGATTCAAAAAGCAAGGGCTGGCGGACGCGATCCGTTAGTCGAAGAAAACGAGATCGTAATGCTGCCGTCGGCGTCGGTTTTAGAGCAAATTAGAGAAGCGCGTGATAAGAATCAGGTAAATGAGAAGGCAATCGCGATATTTGCAGATCCTGTATTTGACGCGAAAGATTCGCGGATTTCCGGCGAACGCGGAAGTTCTGCGCCAGTGAGCGATACAAAGTTGACTGAGGTCTTGCGGGACTTCAAATTCGGTGAGACGTTGCCGCGTCTGCTTTCGTCAAGACAGGAAGCCCGCGATATTTCTGGTTTACTTGATACGCGCAAGTTTGCGGTAAGTCTGGATTTTGAAGCAAATGTTCAAAATGTCGAAAATGTCGATCTATCAGATTTTAAGATATTGCACTTTGCTACACATGGTCTGCTAAATACCACAAACCCGGAGCTCTCGGGATTAGTTTTTTCACTCTACGATAAGAATGGTCAGGCGCAAGATGGTTTTTTAAGCCTCAATGATATTTACAATTTGAGAATATCGAGTGACCTCGTAGTTTTATCTGCTTGTCAGACCGCACTCGGTAAAGAAATTCGAGGAGAGGGTTTGATCGGACTGTCACGCGGCTTCCTCTATGCCGGTGCAAATCGAATCGTCGCCAGTTTATGGAAGGTAGATGATTCCGCAACGGCTGAATTCATGAAGCGATTCTATCGAAATCATCTGGAAAAAGGGTTGCCCGCCTCCGCGGCTTTGAGAGAAGCCAAGCTCGAAATGCGAAAGATACCTCGTTATCGATCCCCGTTTTATTGGAGCGCCTTTACCCTGCTTGGTGAATGGCAATAAGAATTCTCGAATCTACTCCAAGATCTCGTATAGATATTAGTGGCAACTTTAAGCCGCATCAATGTAAAATAACTCAAGTCGTTTAAATTCGTCTCCATAAAACAGTTTAATGCTTGGAAGTTTAACAACATCAGACTTCGAATTGTTTCTCAACGCACTTGACAGGGATCAGGATCAAGCGGCGGAGAAATATATTGCGCTGCGCCAAAGACTCGAAAAGTTTTTTGAATGGCGGGACTGTGAAAACGCTGAAGAACTGACAGATATCGTGTTTGACCGCGTAACCAAAAAGATAATTGAAGGTGAGGATATAAAAAACGCTGAGGCGTTTTGTGTGGCGATCGCGAAGTTTGTTGTGCTTGAAAATCGGCGAGAGGTTTTTCGAACGACGGAACTCGATGAAAATTCAAAAAAACATCAGTCGGAGGATGGACGAAGCCTTAATGATGAGAACGAACTAAAAAACAAAAGATTTGGATGCCTCGACAAATGTCTGACGGAATTCCCCGAAAAAAAGCGGGAACTTTTAATAAAATATTTTGATACGGACGAGGAAACGATGATTTCCACGCGCAGGCGTCTGGCGGATAAGGTCGGCATTAATTTAAATACATTGCGTATTCGAATAAGCCGTTTGAAAACGAAATTGGAAGTTTGCACAAAAAAATGTTGTGACGAAAGTTAAGCGTTTGCAATGGGATAAGGTGCCCAGACGATGTTTATAATTATTTTTGCGAAAAACAATGAAATATTATTTGCCGTAAGCACACTATAAGCGAGAAGAGATAGGGTGAAAAAAGAGTGCCGAAAAAAACAGATAATAAAAAATTGATCACAAGCTTTTTCAACGGCGAGCTGCCGGAAGATGAGCGGTTTAAGTTTGAACAGGAATTTATCGCAAATGCCGACCTTTTCGACGAAGTAAAAGCTTTTGAAGATGATTTGATCGAACGCTATGTCCGCGGGTGGATGGATCCTGCGCAGCGATCGGCTTTTGAGCAAAAGTTTTTAACAACAAACAAACGGCGTGAGAGGGTAGAATTTTCGCATGCGTTTATCGAGAAGATCGGTGAGCTTAGTAAGCCAGCACCGGACGTTGTAGTGCAAAGTGAAACCTCAGATGCGGAAACGACTTGGCATAAGATCGCAGCGTTTCTATTTTCGCCAAAGATCGTTTTGACGGCGGCAGCGTTAGTGGTTGCAGCAGTATTTGGAAGCTGGGTCGCCTACCAGAATGTTTCAGATCGTGGCGTTGAGATCGTAAAGAATCCGGATCCGTCCGCAACTTCAGGAGAAACGCCTGAATCGGCATTTACCCCGAGTCCGGCGAAATCACCTGATAAAATAAAGCCGGAAAATAAAGAACAATCCGAAGACATAACCGAAGATGTTGCCGGCGATTCTAATGAGTCAGATGAAAAAACGGTCGAAGCACCTGCCGCAACTCCGAAGCCCGATAAAGATGTTCCAAAAGTTGAAAAGACACCGTCGAAAGGGGTTCCGCCAAGAAGTGTCAAGCCCCCGGTAAATCCTGTGATCGCGCTTTTCCCGGGCATTGTTCGCTCCGGCGGAGATATAAACGAGCTCAGTCTTCCGAAAGGCTCAAAAGGTGCATCGATTATATTGAATATTGAAAATACTGATTATAAACGTTTTAGCGCAAGGCTAACGGACCCTGACGGTAAAGCGCTTTATCAGCGAAATAGTTTAAGGCCAAAAGGAACAAAGATTCGCATCTTTGTTCCGGCAAACAGTCTTAAACGAGGTGATTATATAATCAAACTTAGCGGCGAAAATAGTGAAGGCATAAATGAATCCGTCGCAGATTTTCAGTTTCGTGTAAAGGAATAATCGATTCTTAAAGTTGTGTTCAGACCGACGATTAGCGTTTCTTAACCCCCGTTTGCAATGAAACCAGAGCGTGCTTAAATTTCCCACTAATATTTCTAACTGCGGTCCGTCTTCTATGCGGTCGGTCGAATTCGCTTTTGCCAACTGCGACAATAACCAAATTTCAATAACTATTTAAAATACTTAGCACGCGGATGGTTTGACCATAACGTTTGCATAAGTTTTCCGTTTTCTGTGCAGCGGATTTTTTTTCCAAATAAAAACACTTTCGGTCGCCAACCAGCGTATTGTCTATAAGAAAATTTACCAAACAGCCCTTCGTTTGATTTCGAGGGTTAGCTCTTAAAAAGATGACCAAGGTCGTCCTTTTCTCTTTTTAAGATGAAATGATTTCGCTGGTTTTATCACTAAGACGTGAAGCAGGAATTCTATTCAACAAAAGGATGCTCAAAATATGTCAAGCATATTGAATCCAAAAGATGGAAGTACATCGATCT
>JBGTEI010000221.1:0-4296 GCA_041747875.1 Pyrinomonadaceae bacterium
GACAGAAAAAATCTAATCGAAAAACTGAAAAATCTTTCCGATGAAGATTGGCAGCGGACGGCGAATCACGAAGAATATTCGCATTATTCGATTTTTATAATGTTTCGCCATCTCGCTTTGCACGATTACGTTCACACATATCGCATTGAAGAATTATTGCTGAAAAAAGACTGGAATTAATTTTATGACTACAAGAGTTCGTTTTGCCCCAAGCCCGACGGGTTATCTGCACATCGGTTCCGCCCGAACCGCACTTTTTAATTATCTTTTTGCCAAACATACAGGCGGAAAATTTCTGATTCGCGTTGAAGATACCGATTTGCAGCGTTCAACCGAAGAATCGCTTGCGTCAATTCTAGATGGCTTAAAATGGCTCGGATTTGCACCCGATGAAGAAATTGTTTTCCAATCAAATAACGCTGATAAGCATCGGGCGGCGGCGTTGAAATTGCTCGAAGAAGGCAAAGCATATCGTGATTTTACGCCGAAGGAAGATCGTTCGGACAAAGATATAAAGCAGGATATTGCCAATAAAGCCCGCAAACAAGGCGGCGATAAAGATATGCGTGACAATCAATTCCGCGATCTTACAAAAGAAGAATCGGACGCGAAAGCTGAATCCGGTGAGCCGTTTGCAATTCGTTTGAATGTTGCTGAAACAGGCAAAACTTCATTTGAAGATGCGGTTTACGGTCTGCAGGAAAGAGATTATGACGATATCGAAGACTTAGTGCTGCTCCGCAGCGACGGACATCCGCTTTATAATTTAGCGGTCGTTTGTGACGACATCGAAATGGATATCACACACGTTATTCGCGGACAGGATCATTTAACGAATACTCACAAGCAGATCTTGATATACGAAGCACTGGGTGAAGAAAAACCTACGTTTGCGCACCTCCCGTTGATACTCGCGCCGGGCGGAAAGAAATTAAGCAAACGAGTTCACGGTGAGATCGTCTCGATGACGACATACCGCGACGCTGGTTTTATTGCCGACGCGTTCCGCAATTTTCTTGCGCTTCTCGGCTGGTCGGCGGGCGAAGAACAGGAAATTTATTCTTTGGACGAACTCGTTGAAAAATTCTCACTCGACCGAATTCATCAATCAAATGCGACGTTTAATTTCGACGCAAACAACGAGAGACGCTGGACAGATGACAAAGCAATTTGGATGAACGCGGAATATATCCGAACGATGGATCTTGACGAACTCATCCCGCTCGTTCGTGAAGAAATGCGAAACGAAAAATTGTGGCGGGAAGAATACGATGATGATGAGAATGCTTGGTTTGAGGAGACGATCGATCTGATCCGCGAAAGATTTTATACACTCAAAGACTTCAGCGGACAGGGACGTGCGTTTTTCTCCGAGGACTTTGATTACGATAAAAATGCTATTGAAAAGAACCTCAAAAAGAACCCGGATCTTAAAACCTGGCTTCCCGAATTAGCAATTAAACTCGAAGCCCTGGAAGACTTTTCGCACGATGAGATCTTCGCGGCTGTTAAAGAATTCTGCGAAGAAAAAGGAACTAAGGTTGGCGTTGTTCTAAACGGCGCAAGGGTAGTATTAACCGGGCAAGGCGTCGGACCATCGATGGTTTCAGCGATCGAACAGCTTGGAAAAGAAAAAACCGTTATGCGTCTGAAAAGTCAGGTTGCTTGGAATGAATAATTAGAACCGGCAATTAGAAATTAGGTCTATTTGCCGGTTTCTTTTATTGCACGATGAAAACCTAATTTACTTAAAACTGAATCCCGGCGATCTTGCGGTTCTCAATTTCCATCAGCATTGAGTCTTCTTTCCCCTTGAACTTGATCGACGTTTCGGTGCCGCTGATCATCACGGATTCGACCTCAAAATCTTTTAGTTCCGCCCCGATCTGAAACAGGATACTAAGATGTTTTTCGATCGGAACCATGTTTAGGAAATTTGGTGCAAAATTTTCTTCGGCAAACTTTTTGATCGCATCTTTGTCTTGAGATGTGATCGTTCCAATGAGCTCTCGAATCAGTTGGGAATTCGGGTGCTTATCAAGACTCATCACCACCGATGGAGAATTATTGATTTTGATCGTCGGCATGTGATCCCTATTGAAGATCGACTTGGCGATCTCGATCGGGATTGATTCAAACTCTCGCCTCATACTGTTTGAGAGCAGGATAATTGTCACTTTTTCCTCGGTGTACCTAAGAAAATCGCAGTGAAATATTCCGTTTCCGCCATTGTGAGCGATTAGCGTCGTATTTCGCGAGGTCGGAAATAACGCCCAGCCATAGCCGTAATAGGTTCCGGCGTCTTTGCCCTCTTCGATATGGCGTTTGTAATATTTTGATTTTGCAGCTTTGTCCAAAACTTTGTCAGAAAGCAGCGCGTTGTGCCATTTATAAAGGTCGGCGGTGGTGCTGAGAATTCCGCCGTTTCCGAGAAGGTTCCAGTATGGTGCGGCAAGATCCCATTTCTTTTCGGTCGGTCTTCCCCACTTTTGTTCGCCTTTATATCCAATGGCGATCTGTTCCGGTTTCCACTTTGGGATCGTATACCCGGTTTCGGTCATTTTCGCGGGTACGAATAGCTTGTCATGAAGAAATTGCTCATACGAACTGCCCGAAACTTTTTCGATGATCGCCGCAAGCACACTGTACCCGACGTTTGAATAATCATATTTTTCGCCCGGTTTATAGTTCAATTTACGTGAAAACGCTCTCTTTAGAAATGCTTCCCGATTAAGTGCTTCATAATCGTCGCCGATCGCCGGAGGAAAACCACTTGAATGAGTGAGAAGCTGATGTATTGTGATCGACTTTTTATCGGCCGGAGCGCTATCGAAGTATTTATCTATTCTGTCTTCGACGGAAAGTTTGCCCTGCATCTCGAGCTTTAATATCGCCGCTCCGGTAAATTGTTTTGTAACTGAGCCGACATCATACGCCGTGCGTTCATCACAGTTCGCTTTGCTTTCCCGGTCAGGCGAACCGTAACATTTGTTAAATACACTGGTTCCATCGCTAACTAAAACCGAACCGCTAAACCCATTTTTGCTCAGTTGTGTCAAAAAGTCGTCAATAGCTTTCGGACGCATTTCCGGATCGGGCGAATTGATCGAACCCGCAACGCGACTTCCGGTTAAAGTTAGGCATAAGGCAATAATCGATAAAAGAAATTTCTTTTTCATTTTTAGCTCCGTTACGTTGTATTCGACATCATAGTAGACGACGCGTTCATTTTGTTGGTTAAGATTCTGTAAAATGTTTGTTAACGTTGTAAATTCTCCCCTAAAACATGGTGCGGGTGCAAGATTTTGAGAGGAAATTGTTCTATCAGGTGATCAGCAAAAATATATGAATCGGGCGACCAGCAAAACGTTTTGCAAATGTGCACAGATCCTGACCGTATTAGCGGCCTTTTTTGCAATTTCCGCATATTCGCAAACAGATCCATCACTCGCTCAAGCAAATACCGAATTTCAGGCCGGGAAACTTCTTACTGCTCAGGAAACTCAGCAATCTTATCAAGACGCCCTTCAAAAATTTCATACTTCAAGCCGTTTATATAGGGAATCGGGAGATAGAGATGGAGAAGGAAGATCACTGCTTGAGATCGGTTTGATCTTTCAAAAATTTGGCAAACTCGGTGAAGCGCTCCAGAATTACGACAGGGCTTTAACACTTTTTGAAGCGAACGGAAACAAACTCTATCAGGCCAAAACTGTAAATTTCCAGGGAGTAGTTTACTCTTCGCTTGGCGATAAAAAAGCAGCCTTGGGACTCTACAATTACGCGCTGCGGATATTCAAAGATATTGATGCGTTCGCCGAAGCGATCCCGACGATAAACAATATCGGCGATATGTATCAGGCAGCCGGCGATACGGAAACCGCACTCTTTTATTTCAATCTCGCGCTGCCCTATGTAAAAGAAGTTGGCGATAAAGGGCGCGAAGGAATGATCCTGCTGAATATCGGCGATGTTTATTCTGACGCCGGCGAATATACAAAAGCGATCGAGTATTTCACGAATTCAATACCGCTCCATCAGAAGGCTGAAAATGTTAGCGGCGAAATACGTGCGCTAAACGAAATTGCTGTAACGCACATCCGGGCCGACCAACCCGAAAAAGCAGTCCCGTTTCTAAACCGGGCTTTGACGCTAAACAGTTCGAGGTTCAGTAATGATGAGGTGCTTTCTCTGAAGTATTCGATGTACACCGCGGGGCGCGTCGGAAATAAAGATCTGGCGATATTTTTCGGAAAACAGGCTGTAAACAAATATCAAAACGTCAGAAAAGATATC
>JBGTEI010000222.1:0-1904 GCA_041747875.1 Pyrinomonadaceae bacterium
CATCTATCCTGACGTAAAATACCGTGAACCCGCTGTAGCCTTTGCTATCGAGCCAAAATCAAGGGCTGATGAAGATAAGATCAGCGTCGCACTTCATAAGATCCTCGAAGAAGATCTGAGTTTGAAATTTGAACGTGATTCGCAGACTAGTGAGTTTATTTTAAGCGGTTCTGGACAACAGCATATTGAAAGCGTTGTTGAAAAACTGCGGAGGCGTTATCACGTCGAGGTTGAACTCCATCCGCCAAAGGTTCCCTATAAAGAAACGATCACGGCTTCCGCTGAAGTCCAGGGAAGACACAAAAAACAATCCGGAGGACGAGGACAATTCGGCGACTGCAAATGTCTATTTGAACCGCTTCCGCACGGACAGGGTTTTGAATTTGAAGACAAGATCTTCGGCGGTTCAATTCCCCAGAATTTCCGGCCTGCGGTTGAAAAAGGAATAATCGAAGCTGCGCAGAATGGCGCGATCGCCGGATATCCGTTGGTTGATTTCAAGGTAACCCTGATCGACGGAAGCTATCACGCGGTCGATTCTGACGAACATTCGTTTAAGGCGGCCGGCCGCAAAGCGTTTCGAAATGCTATGGACAAAGCACGTCCGACACTTCTTGAACCGATCATGGAAGTAGAAGTTTTCTGTCCACAGGAAGTTTCGGGCGATATTATGGGAGATCTGAATCAGCGTCGCGGAAGAGTAGGCGGTATGGATATGCGCGGAAAGCAACAAGTTATCAAGGCGAATGTTCCACTTGCTGAAATGCTCGATTATCAGGGGCGTCTGAATTCGATGACGCAAGCGCGCGGGAGTTATCATATGCAGTTTTCGCACTATGATCCGCTTCCGCACAATTTGCTAAATAAGGTGATCGAACAATCGAAAGAGGATGGAAGAATTCGAAGTCACGATGACGATGAATAGCGAGTGCTTTTGATCAGGAAAGGTTGAAATGTAACTACAAGCTATCTTTCAACCTTTTTTGATTTGGCAGATCTTGGATCCTCACCGGCAACTACTTTTCCGGGTTTTGATCCGCTTTTTGCACCGAAGTTTTCCAGGGACTTCTTGCAGTGATAACGAAATACAAAAAACCTGACACGATCATTAGTAAGCTGAGAACAGTATATATTTTCAGTACCCAATTATTGATATCATCACGGCCGATAAAATCCATCGTGTGGAGCATCCACAAAAAGTCAAAAACCCTCCAGCGGCGCGTACGAAAAGATTGGACTTGCCCGTTATCCGCAGATACATAAACGGTTAGATCTTCCGGATGATCAAAGGTTACAGCCCATGCGGGAAGTGGTTTTTCCCGGTATTCATGGTGAAGACCGACATTTTCCTTTGAAAGCAAAACAGTATTTTTTACCGCTGCCCATTTCGCAAGAGCGTTTTCCGCAATTTTCTCAGCTTCTTTTTGCGAAACCGAAGGTCTCGGTTTACCGTTTTTGGTATCGAAAAGCACCATTTTATTGCCTTCGCCGGTGCCATTGTAAACAGCTTCAAAATAGTTTGTAGCGAGGACATTTACGATCCGGAATGAACTGATCTTTGCACTTGGATCAATACTCATCAGTTCATTTTGAATTGCTGTCGGTGAGACCGCTTCATCAAACGGTTTGATCGCATTTGCATCCTGCCGAAGATGATCGCCGCGAATTTCAGTAATATTTGTCCAACTAAAATAGAGTCCGCTGATCGTCCATAGAAGGAATTGGATCCCGATAAATACCCCGAGATATCGATGACTTTTCCGAATCAGAATTTTATAGTTACGGATCTTCATTTATTTATAGCCCTCGTAATTGGTTTCGGCAACTATATAAAAGCGCGATGGGTTAGACAACCAAAATTGAAACTTGGACATGAACGATCATTTATCGAGGTCAAGACTTTC
>JBGTEI010000223.1:0-4414 GCA_041747875.1 Pyrinomonadaceae bacterium
GCAGGGATTCCTGCGCCCCGACAGTGCTTCATTTTGCTTTTTCAAATTCCGAGTCCATCAAAACCCATGTATTCGGATCAAGGATGACCTTTTCGGGTTCGCCGGTAACGAGGATGGAGAATTTATTAGACAGTTTATCTACCTCGATCCTTTCGATCTGCGGCTTTATCTGACCCGGATAATAAACAGCAACTTCAACTGGCATTTTAAACAAACTGCCGTCATTTTGGATCTGATCTAGCTGAACAGTTAGTTGATTCGTGCCTTTCTCAAATGTCCAGTTTCCTTTAAGCTTCAGCGTTCCCGGCTTCATCAGCCATTGATCAAAAAACACAGAAAGATCTTTACCCGAAACCTCTTCCATTTCGCGCCGAAAATCCTCTATCGTCGCGCTTGAATCGCGGTATTTTCTGTAATAATTTCTGATCCCTTCCCAAAACTTTTCGGTCCCCATGACGCCGCGGAGCATGTGGAGCGACCAGCTTCCCTTCTGATAGATCTGAGAGGTCGTGACATCGTTCATGTCTTTAAGGTTGTCATGGACTATTCTGTAATCAGGATTCTTCTTATAAAAAGCATCAATTGAAACTTTGCTCGATCTCAAACCCGACAGAAACTCGTCGCGTCCATACTGATGCTCGATAAAGAGCAGCGTAAAATATGTTGCAAAACCTTCACTCAGCCAGATCTCATCCCAATCCTTTTCCGTAACCGAATTTCCGAACCACTGATGCGCGATCTCGTGGATGACGACATTTCTCCAGCGAATACTCCGATCACCGCTGACAGAGCTCTCGGAATAAAGGATCGCAGAAGCCGCTTCCATTCCGCCGCTGACGCTGTTTGATTGAATATTTGCCAGTTTCTCATAGGAAAACGGCCCTATCGAATCGCTATAAAACTCAAGTGCATCCTTCGTAACATACCCAAAATCATAAAATCCAGCATCACGATCCTGCCGGTAAACCCACGTTTGGATCGATTTCCCCTGAAATTCATCGACATACTGGACGGCAAACTGTGCAGCGCCAAGTACATACAGCCAGGATGCGATCGGAACAGACTGCCTCCAGTGCGTCAGACGCCTGTTATCGGATAGGTCCGTCTCCTCGATCTTCAATCCGTTTGAAACGATCTGGTAATGATTTGGCGCCGTGACAATAAATTCGCACATTGCCTTATCGGAGGGATGATCGACGGTCGGAAGCCAATTCCTGCCCTTGTCCGGCCAGTTATCACTAAAAAAAGTCCGGTCGCCGTATTTGTTGTTGGCGATCTTGAGTCCGGTTGCGGGTATTCCTTTGTAGAAAACGGTGAAACTAGCTCGCTGTTTCACCTTAGACGCTGAAGGTAGTTTTAATAGCAGCGCGTTGTTTTCATGAGTAAATTTCACCGGTTTGCCGTTTGATATCACGCGGCTGACGGTCATTCCTTTTCCGCCGAGATTCGCCGAAGCGTTTATAAGATCTAGTCGCAGTTCCTCAATTCCCGCCGCTAAAAACCGAACGTCGATCGTCGCTTCTCCGGCAATTTCGTCGGTGCTGTCGGAAAGATCAAGCTTGAAAACGTAGTTTATAACATCAATATTTGGATTTTTTGGATATGTATCCCGGAAGGCAAAGACAAAATTAGGCAGACCGACTGCCAACATTAAGGCGGAGAAAATTAAGATTTTAGTATTTTTCATATTTCCAACACTCAAAAGCTTTATCCGTCGTTAAGCACGGCTTCATAAACGATCCGTCGGGTGAATTATTTCTTTAACGGCAGCGGGGTCGCCGGTCGAAACTGGATCAATCCTTCTTCCGCTATCGTACGCTCAATATCTTCGAGTTTTGACGGGACAAAAGCGCTATAATTTTCAACGCCTTTTTCAGTTACAACCGCAACATCTTCGATCCGAACGTACAATCTTTCCTCCGGGATCCAGATCATCGGGTCGATCGTAAATACCATACCGGGCTCGAGTTTAACGCCGCGGATCATTCCGACGTCATGAACTGCCATTCCGACCGGGTGCTGAAAATGACCTCGAAATTTTAACCCTTCCTGTACCGCTTTTAGATGAGCCGGCTTTACGAATGTCTTTCCGACCAGATATTTTTCCATATCCTTTGCCGCCGAATCGAGAACAAAATCGGACGTTACACCGGGTCTGACATACTTAAAAAGTGCGTCTCTATATGCCAAAATAAAACTGCATAATTCGCGCTGTTCCTGATTGAATGTGCCGTTAACAGGCCACATGCGCGTCACATCGCTTGTGTAGTATCTGTAATCCGGGGCGTAATCCATAAGTACGAGATCGCCGTTTTTCAGCTCGTCGGTTTTATGAAAATAGTGTCCAAAATATGCATTTGTTCCGCCGCCGATGATCGATGCATAGCCGTCGCCTCTTGAGCCATGCAGGTAGAAAATATATTTCGCCGCTGCATCAAGCTGATATTCATAAACGCCCGGTTTGGTTGATCGCATCGCTTCGATTATTGCCAGGCCGGCAATTTCCGTAGCCTTGCGGATGATCTCGAGTTCTCTTTTGCTTTTTATCAGTCTGAGCGAATCGAGGATCGGCGAAAGATCTTTGATCTCGAACTGCGGAAACCGGGAATTTATCATGTCCCGAAAGCGTGATTCGCGCGAAGGAAGCCCATCCCACGGGTCGGACGAAACACGCGCTTGACCGTTCAGCAGTTCATCGCGGCTGTCGGTTCCTGTTTCGGCAGGACTCAGAGGGGTGTAAAGCATCGGAGCAGGCGGGCGAATTAACCCGGTGCCGACGAGATCAAGCGATAAGAATTCGACTCCGCGGACCTGATCGATCCCCGTAAGCTGCATTACCAATTCTGCATCTTCCGCCGATAGGATCTTTCCCTGATTGCGTTCGCTTCCCTCATCGCGATGAGGAAGATAGAGCGTCGTTTTCTGAGTTCTTCCGTCTAAGAAAAGGTATGCGTGGGGCGTTTCGAGTCCGCTCAGATAGTAAAAGGTGTTTGTCTGCCGGAAAACATTAAAATCTGCAACCCCTTTTGCACCTTGAATTAGCGCGATGGAATTCTTACCGATCGCGTCAAATATCTTCGCGCGCCGCGCGGCGAATTCTTCCTTTGTAAAATCGGTTTGATAGTAATGTTTCTCTTGTCCCGATCCGTAAACCGACGCGAATAAACACACCGCAAAAAGACAAATCGTTTTCCCAATTCGTGTCATTTCCTTCACCTTCCAAAATTACGCTGAGATTTCGCCAATCATAACGGCTTTATCTGTGTGTGGTCAAACGACCTAATCATAAGGCGGTTTTTACTATATAGTTGGTTGATTCCGGCACCCGAAAAACATGCTTAAAACGACAACATTTCTATTGAGCCTGCTCGCGTTCCTTTTGGTCATCTGGGTGATCATTCCGGCACCGGATTACAGGATCTGGCTGTATTCGGTTGCGGCTAGCGAATGGAGTTTGTGGCTTGGCGCGTTTTCATTGATCATCATCGGTTTTAGCGTTTATTCAGCTGTTTTCGGTGGAAACGGAAGACTTTGGATCCTTTCGCTCCTGTTTTCTTCGGTCGCTTTTTTGATCTCGCTCTATCCCTTGTGCAGCGCCTGGAATGTGGCGGAGAAACATCGCGTCTCGTTATCGGTTAGCGAATACTTTAGCGGTTTAAGCCTCGAAAAGAGGGATTCGACGGGATTTTCTACGCACACATATGCGAACGCTGATGGGCAGGAATTAAAACTTGATGTATATAAGCCGCAGGTTAAAAACCATAACAACGGAGCGTCCATAATTGTGATTCACGGCGGCTCATGGAATGCCGGCGTGCGAAACGATTTCCCTCATTGGAACCGCTGGCTTGCTGCAAACGGGTTTACTGTTTTTGATATCGATTACCGGATCGCGCCGCAGCCAAATTACAAGACTGCAACCGGCGATTTAAAATGCGCAGTTCGCTGGGTAAAAGCAAACGCAGCGAAATTTGGCATCGACGCAAACAGGATCGCTCTTTTTGGACGTTCCGCGGGAGGACATCTCGCCCTGCTTACGGCATATTCCGCGAATAATCCGGAGCTTTCCGCGAGCTGTTTGGGATCCGATGAGGACGAATCCGTCGCCGCCGTCATTTCATTTTATGCGCCAATTGACCTGCTCTGGGCTTATGACAACCACGCTAATGAATTTGTAATAAATGGTCCGGAAACACTCTCGGCGTTTCTTGGAGGCGATCCGCACTCGTCCGATGAGGTCAGGAAACGATATGAACTGGCTTCTCCGCTCACACACTTTTCACAAAACACACCGCCGACAATTCTATTTCACGGCGGAAAGGATCAACTTGTCCGAAGCGAGAATATGAAGTTTCTAGAAAAGGAATTGAATGACCATCTGGTTCCGCACCGCGCGGTTTACATCCCCTACGCC
>JBGTEI010000224.1:0-2948 GCA_041747875.1 Pyrinomonadaceae bacterium
CACGCGTTTTGCGTATTACCTATTACGAATAAACTATTACCTATCGCGAACGGCGTATTGCGTCAAGCGAACCGCGTACGGCGTACCGCGTATCACGTATCCCGCATCCCCGTTCTTCCTAAAACCTTCAAATTCTCTCGCCAGTTTTCCGCCAGATCAAAACGAAATATCTCGATCTCCTGCGAAATTGTTTTAGAAAGAAACTCAAAATCCCGATGATAGCTAAGGGTCGGGGCGACAAGGTAAACGATCGCGGGTTTATCGGCAATTTCCAGTTCACCAAAAAGATTCGCCTTATTGAGGTCTCCTTTTCGCCGTTGTAATTCGATCTTTCGCCAGTAATCGACAGCCTGAAAAATCATTTCACGATCCGCCGAAACCTTAAGCTCGATTATTACAAGGCGCCCGTCTCTGCGTAGCGCAAGTAGATCGATCTTGTCCTGTGAAGTTCGAAACTGGTTGTAGATCGGAGACAGGATCAGATTTGAATCAAGCAATTTAATGTTTTGACGCAAAATAGATTCGAGCCATGCTTCGGGCGCCATTTGATAAAAAATGTGCTGAGAATTCGGAGTGTTAAACGTTCTGTAGATCTTCAGCTGCTTAAAAAACCCGAAAAAATCTTCATAGGATCCTTCATTTAAGATCTCCCGGTCTTTCTCTACGCCAAACCAGGCTTTTTCTTCTCCCGATATTCTTCTTGTTCGCAGGAACGGCAGGCCAAGATATCTCAGGGTTTCACCATTTTTTGAATAAATATGGTCGGTCTCAAAAGGAGCAAGTTTTATGATCTCCCGGGATGTTTCGGTGAGCTTCGAATTTTTCAGAAAGTTAAGCTTGCGGGGTTTATAGCGCCATAATCCACTGATTTTGAGTGGTTTCGTTTCCACGATCTTTGCTTCCAAATTGTTTCCTGAGATCTCATAGATCCGAACTTTTTCCTTCCAGTCGCCGGTTAAACACGCGTGGAGTTTTTGAAGTTTTCCGGCTATGTTCTTTTCACTTAATATCAAGATCCGGACAATTGGATCTTTTTTTCGCCTTCCAATTCTTGAAAACCAAATGACCGCAAATGCCAAAAGGAGCTCGGGAGAAAGACTTTCTGAAACATCCGAAATTATTGCGGATCTTAGATGATCTTTGTTTTCGAGAATTATTTGAGCAAAACGCCCGTTTTCCCGGTTGAGCTCAACGCGGATCAATTTTCCGCCCGGGAATTTGGCGATCAGACGTTTTGCGATATCGTTTGCTCTTTGTAGTCGCGCGATCTCCACCGTTTCGCTAAACTCCGCGGCTAGTGTTCGCGGCACAAGTTCAAATCTCAAGTTTTCGGTTCCAAAATTCCGGGAAAGATCGAGCAGGATCTTTGACCGGTCAAACTCGATTCCCGCAATTCTCCAGGTTTGAAATCCTTCTTTATCGATGAAGCTTATAAGAATTTTATCCGCCGCGGTTTCTATTTCGATCTCATTTGAGCGAAGCGAAAATGCCGCACCTGACGGGCCGGTAATCAGCCATTCATTATTGGCGTTTAGAAGATTTAGCAGTGTTGTGAGGTCACTGTTTTGCATTTCGAAATTTGAGGTTTGTGAGCGGTAAATTTTATCTTTGATCTGAGATAAAGACTCAAAATTTACCGGCGATCTTTAAAAAGTATTCTACCATCGCTTCTGCCCAGAGATCATATCCATGTGCCGAAGGATGAATTCCGTCGCTAAAAAAGTCATCCTTTACCTTTCCTACATCGTCGTAATAATAAGCCCCGGGCATTTGCGAAACGAGATCTATCGCATTGAAATGATGGAGCTTTGCCAGACGCGAAAGTATATAACGGAGCGGATTCGGCAGCGCAAGAAAATCTCTTACCATCGGAACATTTGCCATAAATATCTTTGCTTTAGGATTCCTTTCGCGAAGAATATTGAGGAGTTCGCTCAGGTCTTTCCGAAAACTTTCGGGGCTGTTTATCTTAAATACATCGTTTGCTCCAAGCGCGATCAGGATCGCGTCAAATTGTTTATCCGGATGATTCGGTATGAGTTCGTCTAACGTCCTTCTGACGGTTATTCCACTGTGACCGAGTGCGTGCCATTCAATATTCTTTTCGAGCTTCTTTGAAAGGTGTTTTGCAAATTGTCCGGTCAATGCTTCGTTATGAGTTTCCGCACCGATCCCGGCAACCGTCGATTCACCTATCGCAAGAAATTTCAGTGTCTCGCCTGAAGAAACGAATTTGCCCGACGTCGCTCCGCCCGCATCCGGAAGTCGTCCCACTTTCCAACGAGTGTACTGACCCTGCAAATATAGAAACGGCGCAAACGGCAAAAGGCAAATACCGCCGTAAACGTAAATCGACTGGAATTTTCTTAGGTCAAATTCGCGTGTGCGGTTTTGAGTTTTAGTGTTTCTTTGGGTTTCCGGCATTGTGTTAAAATCTCATTTCGCCAATGTTTACGTCAAATCATAACAAGATTCTCATCGCAGTTCTCGCACTTATTGCATTTTCCTCGGCGTGTCGATTTTTTCAAAGGGAAAAGCCACTTGACGAGCAAATAGATCTCCCAAAACAAACCGCGCCTTTTTCGACAAAAGAACCCGAAATTTTTCAAACTGAGATCGTAGTTTCGACATTTATTGACGGCGCCCGCTCGGAGAAAAAGTATCTCATAGCCCGGAAAGGCGGAGCGAGCTTTTACGCATTTAATCACGGAGAAAAGGATGAGACCGCGATCCTCGAAAGAGCCGACGGCAAAAGATATTTACTGAATAAGATCGCCAAAACGTATCGTGAATCTACGGGAAACGGCAGCGCTGCCGAAACCGGCGATCTGCAGCATTTCCTAACCACAAAATGGCTTAATGAAAAAAAGAATGCAAAATTTGAAGATCTCGGGATAGAAAACAAACTTAAGAAATACCGCGTCGTGATAGATGAAGCGGCACGGTCT
>JBGTEI010000225.1:0-2613 GCA_041747875.1 Pyrinomonadaceae bacterium
GAGTTCAGGAAAGATAGGAGGTGCAGGCGTCGACGTTTTGAGCACCGAACCGCCAAAAGATGGCAATCCCTTACTAAATTACGACGGACCAAATCTGATCGTTACACCTCATGTCGCATGGGCAAGCCGACAGGCGATGCAGACTCTTGCAGATATCCTTATCGATAATATTGAGAATTTTGTAAATGGGAGATAGGTAATTAGTTGTTTTGTCCGATTTCCGCATATCGCTGCTGATCGCGCCGAAAAGGCTTATCACTCTCGGTAAAACTGAACAAATACCGCTATAATACCCCGTGCAAAAAAAGATCCTGGACGTCGGGTGCGGCGCGAATAAATTTGAAGGTTCTATCGGTTTGGATAACAATCCGCGGACCGGGGCGGATGTGATCCATGACCTTGGGGTGGTGCCGTATCCTTTTGACGATAATGAGTTTGACCTGATCGTCTCGAATCATGCAGTCGAACACATTCCCGATGTCATCGCATTTGTTGAAGAACTCTACCGGATCACAAAGAATGGCGGGCGGATCAGGTTGCTCACGCCGCACTACACAAATCCCGATTGGGCAACCGACCCGACGCATCGTAATCATTTTAATTCCTACTCTTTTAATCAGTTTATAGAAGAAAAACAGCTATTTAAGTTTTATACCGACGTAAAATTAAAATCGGTCACGACTTACGTTTCACTTTCAAATCTTTGGCGTGCGTTGGGAATTGAGTTTTTTGTCAATCTAGATCAGAAGCTGCCGTCAATGAGATTCCTAAGGAAGTTTTGGGAGCATTACTTGAGTTTTATATTTCGCGGAAAGGAACTGCGGTTTGAATTTGAAGTGATAAAGAATAAGCCATAACAGCCGCTTGTTAGCCTCGACAAAACAATTGTCAGCCAACTTCAGAGGGGAATTCAGACATCTTTAGAACGTAAGGTAACACTTGCCGATTTTATGCCGTCTTACTTTTGATAGTAACTTTTTAAACAAAATTTATATGAGGTTTTTGATGAAATTAAGAATTTTTGCCGCGCTTGCGTTGTTTGCGTTTGTTTTAGGTGCGGTTGGCGCAGCGTCTGCCCGAAAATTAACCGTCGCGACGGATAATCTGGCGAGTCTCCTTCCGCAGTCGGACGGAGTGATAACCCTTGATTCCGATCGGTTATTTAATTCCGTGCTCCCGCAGATCTTGTCCGCAAATCCGGATATGATGCAGAAGATCACGTCGAAACTTGATAGCGTAAAAACCGAAACCGGTATTGATCTTCGAAAATTTGAAGAAGTCGCAATCGGCTTGAAAATGAACGGCGCAACGGAAGACGGCGTAGATTACGAACCCGTTTTGCTTGCCCGCGGAAGCGTTGAATCTAAGGCGTTGGTTTCAGTTGCAAGGCTTGCCTCAAATGGCGAATATCACACCGAAAAAATTGGAGATCGAACGATCTATATTTTCTCGCCAAAGAAAATTATCGATAAAGTTCAAAATGACAAGAAAGATGACGATAAGAACCTTTTCGAGAAGATGATCGATCAAGTTTTTAAGGGCTTATCAAAGGAGATCGCGCTAACTTCGTATGATGAAAATACGGTTGCGATCGGCAGTCTTAAGCGCGTCAAAGAATTGATCGGCAAATCGCCCCGCGTTGGCAAAGATGTTTTGGCTTTACTTGATCGAAAACCAAATGCTGTTGCAAAACTTGGCGCAAAATTATCAAATGGGATCTCGCAATTTATCGAACTCGGTGATGACGAACTCGGCGACACACTCGGTTCGATCCGCGTGCTTCAGGGTTCGCTGGATGTCGACGAAACAAATGCGATCGTCTCATTAATGGCAAAAACTTCAGACGGTGAACAAGCTGAAAATCTTCAAACGACGCTGACCGGCTTCCAAATTCTCGGAAAGACACTTTTGGGAAGTTCAAAAAATGCCGATAAGCAGGTCTATGCGCGGATGGTAGAAAATGCCGCAATCACACGTGTTGAGAATGCGGTAATGCTTGATCTAAGCGTTCCGAAAAGCGACATTGATATTATCGTCGGGCAAAAATGATCTTCTGGAAATGATCTTTATCTAAGGCTGCTTGATCTTTCCGGCAGCCTTTTCTATTCCGCACCGATCCAATTTCTACATTCTCGTTCTTTTTGATTAAGAGACTTTCCCGTAAAATAAACCCGATGAAAAAAGATAACCGGCCGACCAAATTTGCGTTCATGATCGCTGCGATCCTATTTTTCTCCTGCATTTCCGAGGATACTTATGGGCAGGATTCACGCAGAACACGCGTTATTATTTCAGACCCAAGCTCTGCGAAACCGACTCCGACTCCGAATCCGCTCAATCCGCAAAATGCTGTTTCCGCTCAGGAGTTTGCAAAGATCCAGAGTTATGTCACGTCGAAGGTCAATGGCGTCTTGTTAAATCCGCTGCTAAAACGCGGGCGGGTCGGCGTCAGGATCGACCTTCTTGACAGCAGTACAACTGTTTTCTCTCGCGATGCTGATGAGTATTTTATGCCGGCTTCGAACATGAAAAACTTCTCGGTGGCGGCGGCGCTCGATACTTTATTACCGGATTTCAGGTTTACAACGAGCGTATATTCAACATCAAAACCCG
>JBGTEI010000226.1:0-4698 GCA_041747875.1 Pyrinomonadaceae bacterium
GATCTATCACGAAAAATTGGTACTTTCGAAAACGGCGGTTGAAGAGCTTAACCATTTGCTTGACCCGCAGCGGGAAAAGAAAAGTGCGATGAAGGAGGCGGCATAAGATGGAAGAAATGAATGTATGGAATGTGCTTAAGACGCCGATCGTAACTGAAAAGTCTGTTCTCCTCAAAGAGCAATCGAGTGACGAAAATGACGGCCAAGTACTAACATTTCGGGTTGCCCGAAAGGCAGGAAAAGAAGATATCCGTAAAGCAATTGAAGAGATCTTCGGTGTAAAAGTGGCCAAGATAAGAACAGCGCACTACAAAGGTAAAATGAAACGGCAAGGACGACATGAAGGTCGGCGCCCGGCATGGAAAAAAGCCTACGTTACCTTAAAGGCAGGTGAACCGCATGTTGATTATGCGGAAGCGATCTAAAACATCGAATATCTGACATTTATCGCGTTGCACGATTGCAGGTTCGATAAGTGGCGAATAAAAAGTGAATAGTTATGGCAGCAATTAGAAAACTAAAACCGACATCACCGGCAAGACGTTACCAAACGTATCTTACCCGCGAACAGCTGACGAAAGGCGCTGAGCCCGAAAAGTCACTTCTGGAGCCGAAAAAGAGAATTTCGGGTCGTAATAATGACGGACGGATCACGGTAAGAAGACGGGGCGGCGGACACAAGCGACACTATCGAATTATAGATTTTAAGCGTAACAAGACCGGGATCCCTGGAAAGATTACACAGATCGAATACGATCCGAATCGATCGGCGCACATCGCTCTGATCACCTACATTGACGGTGAAAAGCGTTATATTTTAGCACCGGCCGGCATAGAAGTAGGACAACAGATCCTGAGCGGTCCCGAAGCAGATATTCTTCCGGGAAATGCACTTCCGATCTTGAATATCCCGCTCGGTACGGAAGTACACAATATCGAAATGCGTCCGGGAAAGGGCGGGCAATTGGTTCGATCGGCAGGCGGATATGCGCAGGTTGTTGCTAAAGAAGGCAAATACGCGCAGATGAGGATGCCGTCTGGCGAAGTAAGAAAGATTCCTGTTGTCTGTATGGCAACCGTTGGAATGGTCGGTAACCGTGAGCATGAAAATGTCTCACTTGGTAAAGCGGGTCGAAACCGCTGGAAAGGCAAGCGTCCTAAGGTCCGTGGTGTGGTAATGAATCCGGTCGATCACCCGCATGGTGGTGGTGAAGGAAAAACATCGGGTGGTCGTCATCCGGTAACACCTTGGGGACAACCGACAAAAGGTTATAAGACACGTAAGAATAAACGTACGTCTTCAATGATCGTCAAAGACAGGAGGAGGAAGTAATTTCAAATCTCATATTTCAAATCTCGAGTTCTGTAACGGACTATGAAATCTGAAATCTGAAATCTGAAATCCGAAATTAATATGCCACGTTCAGTAAAAAAAGGTCCTTTTTTAGACCTAAGCATACTAAAGATTTTGAAGCGTATCGCAGAAGGCGGCGCGAAACCACAGGCGATCAAAACCTGGTCCAGACGTTCGACAATTACACCGGAAATGGTTGGAGTTACTTTTGGTGTACACAATGGAAAACGGCATATTCCGGTTTATGTAACTGAAAATATGGTTGGACACAAGCTTGGTGAATTTTCACCAACACGAGTTTACAAGGGTCATCCCGGAACGAAAGCGGAAAAAGCGGCGAAAAGGAAATAAATAAATAGTCCGTACGATCGATAAGCGATCACGAGTTACGATTATGGAAGCGATAGCAAAAACAAAATATTTGAAAGGTTCGCCGAGGAAAGCGCGGCTTGTTGTCGACCTTGTCAGAGGCAAAAACGTCTCGAAAGCGTTGGCCATCTTGAAGTTTACAAACAAGCGGGCTGCTGATCCGGTAGCAAAATGTATCCGTTCGGCAGTTGCCAATGCGACATATTCAGCTGAGCAGCAGAACATTGCGATCGATCCGGATGATCTTTGGATCAAGGCATGCTTTGTCGATATGGGACCGACCAAAAGTCGAAAACGACTCAGACCTGCACCGCAGGGACGTGCATATCAAGAGCGTCGTCACTACTGTCACATTACGATCGAACTTACGAGCGATGTTCCGGTAGAAGAAGTTTCGGATAAACCTAAAAAGCTGGGTAAAAAAGCAATTGCTAAAGCAGAAGCCGAAGCAACGAAAGCAAAGGCCGGCAAAACAGCTGAAAAAGCGAAAGATGACGTAAAGAAAGAAGCTAAGAAGGCTTCGCCAAAAGCGGAGTCAAAGAAAGAGGAAAAAGCTGCGGTTGAACCGGAAGCTGAGAAAGCTGAAAAGGTTGAAACGGCAAGTGAAAAACCGGTCGCTGAAGAAAAGCCAGCGGAAAAGATAGAGGAACCAACTTCGGAAGATAACAATACCAAAGCTGAAGTAACAGAAGAATTTCCGGCAGATAACAAGCCTTTGGCAGCAAAGACGGACGAAGAAAAAACTGGAACAAAAAAAGCTGCTGATGCTCAAATTGACGAAAACGAAAAGTTGGAAAGACAGTAATTAAAAGATGCGGTTAGCAGTTTAAGAAGTTTAGATCGCATATTGCAGAGAAAATTATGGGACAAAAAGTACATCCATACGGTTTTAGGGTCGGATACAACAAAGATTGGCATTCGCATTGGTATGCAAAGCGTGAATTCGCTGAATTCCTTGCCGAAGACCTCAAATTAAAACGTGACCTGAAAAAACGTTTTTCAGGCGGTGGGGTTTCACATATCGATGTTGAACGTGCGGCAAACAGATTGAAGATCATCATTTATACTTCGCGTCCCGGAATTATAATCGGGCGAAAAGGTTCAGAGATCGAAAAGCTTAAAACAGATCTTTCGAAAAAAACCGGCCGGGAAGTTATCGTTTCGATCCAGGAGATCAGAAAGCCGGAACTCAATGCCCAGCTCCAGGCAGAATAGAGTGCGTATCTATTGGAGATGCGGTTTGCTTTTTGACGGGCGATGAAGAAAACGATGGAAGAAACCATGCGTTTTGGAGCTCACGGTATCAAAGTTAAATGTTCCGGTCGTTTGAACGGCGCTGAGATCGCACGTTCTGAATGGGCGCTTGAAGGTCAGCTTCCTTTGCATACGCTTCGCGCCGATATTGATTACGGTTTTGCTGAAGCATTTACAACGATGGGACTTATCGGTGTAAAAGTTTGGATCTATCGTGGAGAGATCCTGGATCCGAATGCCAATATGGCACGCGGAACGACAACCGATCCGATCAATGAGCCTAAAGTAAGAGAAGGCGCACGACGCGGAAGAAGACCGCGCAGAGACAACGACAGATTTAATAGAAATTAAGTAATTTTTTTGTAGAAGTTAATTGAGGTAATTCGCTATGTTGATGCCGAAAAAGGTCAAGTTCAGAAAGCAACAGAAAGGTCGCATGAGAGGGAAAGCCCGAAGCGGCGATAAATTGAACTTTGGTGATTTTGGATTAAAGACACTTGATCCCGGTTGGATAACCGATCGACAAATTGAAGCTGCTCGTGTCGCAATGACAAGACACGTAAAACGTGGCGGTAAAATTTGGATCCGTATGTTCCCGGATAAGCCGATAACAAAGAAACCGGCTGAAACCCGTATGGGAAAAGGTAAAGGAGCTCCGGATCACTGGGTAGCAGTTGTCAGACCCGGAAGAATTCTTTACGAAATTCAGGGTGTTGAAGAGAGTCTGGCGCGTGAAGCGTTCGCACTTGCCGCGCAAAAATTGCCGGTTAAAACGAAATTTGTAACCCGTGCAGATCTTGAAGGAGGAATTGTTTAGAAATGAAAAGAATTGATCAATTAGAACAACTCCGTCAGATGGATCTTAGTGAACTAAAGGAACAGGCAGACGCGCTTAAAGAGTCGTTGTTTCGCCTTAAGTTTAGAAAATCATTGGGCGTAGGTGAAGTCGTTGGAGACATTCGCCGCGAAAGAAAAACGCTTGCAAGGGTTTATACGATCATTAAACAAAGAGAATCGGAAGCTGCAAAAGTTGAAGCTTAATAGGTTGGATACATAAAGATGGCTAGTAAGAAAAAAGAAGATACGGTTGACGAAACAAAAACTGATGCGGTTGAAGCAAAGGCTGAAGAAACAGTAGAAGCTGCGGCAACTGAAGAAGCAGAAGCGAAACCGAAAAAAGCGCCAAAGGCGAAAGCTTCGGCAGCAAAGGACGAAAAGCCGGCGAAGGCAAAAACGAAATCTGCTGCACCGAAGAAAGCAAAACCTGCAAAGGAAAATGCTGATGAAGCCGATGCGAAAGGAAAAACTTCGGGTAAGCGGGCAGAAAAGATCGGGATTGTTTTCTCTGACAAAATGACGAAGACCGTCGTAGTTCGGGTAGAACGCGTTGTAAAACATCCGCTTTACCACAAGTATATGAAACGCCGTAAGAAATTCATGGCGCATGATGAACTTGGCGCAGGAATGGGCGACCGGGTGCGTATTGTAGAGACTCGACCGCTTTCAGCAAGAAAACGCTGGCGTGTTGTGGAGATCATTCAAAAAGCGGAAAGATAGTAGGCGCTTATTTGCGAATACAGGACATTTCTTTCGGTTGTGAATTACGAGATTTATAGAGGCGGAATAAAGTTATGATTCAGATGCAGACCGCGTTGATGGTTGCGGACAACTCAGGGGCAAAAAAGGTAAAGATGATTGCGCCCGTCGGCGGTTTCACGAGC
>JBGTEI010000227.1:0-3406 GCA_041747875.1 Pyrinomonadaceae bacterium
ACCTGCCGTGATCTCCTTAAATATTCTCGCCGCTTTTTCCTTTTCGCCGTTCATCAAATACCAATTTCCCAAACCATATCCGATCGAAGCGTCGCTTAAAGTATCGCCGTCTTTGCCGATCTCTTTTAGGAGGTTTTTGGCCGTGATCTTCCCCTGATAGACTTTGATGAGTTTGTAATAACCGTCATTCTCAATAATATCGAGATCGTCCTTGATTGATTCGATCGACTTTTTCGCTTCCTCATTTTTACCCAAACGCCGCAGCGTTGCATAAAGCCAGTTCGTCGTCGCGACCAGCATATCGGGATTCTTTGAAACTTTAAGGCATTCCTCGTAAGCACGTAGCGCGTTTTTGAAATCACCTTTTAAGTAATAAGCGAGTCCGAGATGGTACCAGATATTTGACTGAAGAGTTGACCTCGGGATGTTTCGCGCGTTTGGTAAACCGTCAGGTTCTACTTCGTCCGGCTTTCCTTTGATGAGTTTCGCGGCAGTTTCAAAATCTTTTACCGCATCGTCAAAACAGCGTAGTGTGATGTATCGGTGTCCGCGGTGACGGTAAAACCGCGCATCGCTTGAAAACTTCGCGATTCCCTCCGTAAACACCCGAATCGCCCCTTTATACTCTCCATAATATGCAAGCCGTCGCCCTGACCAAATTCTTGCGTCAGCCGCTGCTTTCTTACCCGGTTCGTTTTGCTCCGCCTCAACAAGTTCGCGAACAGCGTCAACAAGGTTCACTCTGTATTTTACTCTGGTTTCTGCAGAAAGAGTCGGCTTAACTTCGGTTGCATTTCGCGCGCAATTTGATTGCCCAAAAACCCCCGATGCAAACAACCAGAACGAAAACACCACCCCAAACACGCACTTGATCAAACTTTTTCCAGTCATAATTTTTTCGCGAATTATACCACGTCACACCCGCTCTGTGTTCTAACTTCAATGTGGTAAATTATTTATATGCTTAATGAATTCAATTACACTCTTCCAGGCAATTTGGAAAATCACGTTAGTGCGGAGCTCGAATCTATAAAAACGGGCGGACAAATTGGTCGCATTTGGAATAAAGACGCGTCCGTCTGGACTGGTGACGACGAAGACAATTGGCTCGGCTGGCTTGGAATTGTCGAAAAAGAGTTGGGTGAAATTCAAAAATATTCTGACCTCGCGGAAGACGTCAGAAGTGCAAATTTCGAAAGTTTAGTTTTGCTCGGAATGGGCGGATCTTCTCTATGCCCGGAAGTTTTGGCGAATACCTTTGGGGTCGATAATTTCCATATTCTGGACTCAACCGTTCCGGCACAGATCAAGACAATCGCAAATAAGATCGACGTATCAAAAACACTTTTTTTTGTCGCCAGCAAAAGCGGTTCAACGCTTGAACCAAATACTTTTAAGCAGTATTTCTGGGCAAAAGTTTCAGAAGCAGTTGGCTTGGAGAATACCGGAAAACATTTTATCGCGATCACAGATCCGGATTCCAAACTGCATAAACTCGCCCAAGAACAGAATTTTCGCCACATATTCTTTGGCGACCCAAGCGTCGGCGGAAGATTTTCAGCGCTTTCGGTTTTTGGCATGATACCGGGCGCAGCAATGGGACTCGATATAAAAGACTTCTTAGCTCGCGCTGCGGAAATGGTCAATGCGTGCCGATCTGAAGATCCGGTGAAAAATCCCGGGGCGCATTTGGGCGCGATCCTCGGCGTTTGCCATAAGCACGGGCGCGACAAATTAACCATCTTTACTTCGCCCGAGTTGCATGACGTCGGAGCCTGGCTTGAGCAGCTTATCGCCGAAAGCACCGGGAAAAAAGGCGTTTCGATAATTCCGATCGACCGCGAAGAATTTCTGAAGGCCGTCGATTATGACGAAGACCGAGTATTTGCCTATTTGAAATTAAAAGGAACAATCGATGATTCCTTAGACGCAAAGATCGCATCGCTTGAAGCTTACGAACATCCTTTTGTTGTGATCGAGCTAACCGATAAAATGGATCTCGGGCAGGAATTTTTCCGTTGGGAATTCGCAACAGCTGTCACCGGCGCGATCATGGAGATCAATCCCTTTGATCAACCGGACGTCGAAGCCGCAAAGATCGAAGCAAAAGCTTTGACCGAAAAATATGAGGAAACGGGTGAACTTCCAAAAGAAAAGCCATTTTATGAGGAAGACGGAATTCAATTATTTTCGAGCGCGAAATACATTGAACAGTTGGATAATTTTGTCGGCAAAGAAAAGTCGCTGGAAAAATATATCCATGCTCACATTGTTCATCTACAGGAATACGACTATTTTGCAGTCTTAGGCTATATCGAAATGAATGAGGAAAACGAAAAACTGCTTCAGGAATTGCGTCACAACGTCTTGAAAAAAGAACTGACGGCTACTGCTTTAGGATTCGGCCCTCGTTTTCTGCATTCCACCGGACAGGGATATAAAGGCGGCGCGAATAATGGAGTTTTTCTACAGATCACGTCTGACGATGCAGAAGATATCGCTGTTCCTGAACAGAAATATACATTCGGCGTAGTAAAAGCAGCGCAGGCACGCGGCGATTTTCAAGTGCTTTTAGATCGGGAACGGAGAGCTTTGAGAATCCATCTTGGGGAAGATGTGGTGAGTGATCTGCAAAAGATCGTCGCTTTGATCTGACCCAAAGGCACATAAATATTAAAAACTGAGTCAAGCACGCAAAATACTTGCGGCTTGTCTCAGTTTTTTTGTTTTCGATTCAGATCTTATTTGACGAAGGCGTAAATGCCGATGACGATAACGAATAGAAAGACTGCGATGTTGAAAAATACTCGAAACATAATTAATTCCTCTAAAAAATTTGGTGTGAGGATGTATTAATAATGTACGAGGGCTCGGATATCTACAACGTGGAGTTCCACAGTCGTGGGAGTAAGAAGGTACAGCAAGTGTTAGAAACACTCGAGATATTTAACTCCGGCACCCGTATTGTAGATCACAACACGTTCATTTTCTTGTACATAGCCGTCTTCGATAAGTTTTTTCAGCGCCGGTAAGCATGCGGCTCCTTCGGGCGCGACAAAAAGTCCTTCGGTTGAGCCAATTTCTTTTACGGCGGCGGTTAGTTCTTCATCACTTACCGCAACTGCGGTTCCGTTTGATTCGTTGAGCGCGTCAATGATCATAAAATCGCCAACGGCTTTTGGTACGCGCAAACCCGATGCAACCGTTGCGGCATTTTCAAATTCATCCGCAAAGCGTTTTCCGGCGTGAAAAGCATCGACGATCGGAGAGCATCCGGTCGACTGAACTGATACCATTCGCGGACGACGGGAATCGATCCAGCCCATTTCTTCCATCTCGTTAAATGCCTTCCACATCCCGATCAGACCGGTACCGCCGCCGGTCGGGTAAAGAATTATATCGGGCA
>JBGTEI010000228.1:0-2216 GCA_041747875.1 Pyrinomonadaceae bacterium
ATAATTAATGAAACTTAGAATTAGAGGAAATTCGATCCGAATTCGACTCCAAATGACCGAAATTGAGCAACTATCAATCAATGGAAGCGTAACCGAGACGGTTAGGTTTGCGCCGGATCAAATTCTCGGGTATTCGATAATTGTCAGCAAGAACGCGACCGCAATTACGGCGCGTTTTGAAGCAAATGCAGTGGTCGTTAATATCCCGCAAAGTATGGCAGCAGACTGGTGTGAGGGTGAAGATGTGAGCCTTGAAGAAGATCAGGTGATAGGTCAGGGTGAGCTACTTAAGATATTGCTGGAAAAGGACTTTCAGTGCCTAACCAGACGCGATGGTGAAGGTGACATGTTCCCAAATCCAAACGAACCGCATTAGGAATTCAGATAACACTTATGTCAGATAATCTCAGCGCATTATCCGGTCGAAAAGGCTTAGAAGACAATCTCTTTCAGCGATTGGTCAAAGAAGCGAAGCTTAGCGGCACGCCGGAGAATCTCGAACTAAAAGCTTTGGCGGAAGAATATCTGATGGGCGATGCCGTAACATACGGGACCGCCTCTTTTTACGACTTCATGAAGAAAGAACATGAGGGCGTAAAGGCGCACGTTTGCAATGGTACTGCTTGCCTCGTCGCAGGTACTCAGGAAAAGGTTAAGGAAAATCTTGCTAAACATCTCAAACCAGAAGAGATAGGGCGAATGTGTTGTCTCGGAAGATGTCATGAAAATAGCGCATTTAACTATGGCGAAACAAACTATTCAGGCGATGCCATAAACCGGCTTGACGAGATATTTGGAGAATCGGGGAAAGATTGGACCGACAATTATAACGTTGGTGTGACATGTGAAGCGGTTTTGACCAGTACACCGATGAGTGCCGAAGAATATCGGGTTCTTTTCACCAGAGTTTTGGAGAAAGGTCCCGACTGGGCGCTTGATCAAATAAAGGCATCAAATATTCGCGGACGAGGCGGCGCAGGTTTTCCCATGCATTTTAAGCTAAATGCATGTCGTAATGAGACTTCTGAGCAAAAATTTATCGTTTGTAATGCAGATGAAGGTGATCCCGGAGCATATTCAGACCGTTATTTGCTCGAAGTTCAACCAATGCTCGTCCTGTTCGGTATGATGACCGCGGGGTATATTGTCGGCTCTGATCATGGCGCAGTCTATATCCGGGCAGAATATCCGGAATCGGTTCGGGCAATGTCCGAAGCTGTCAGGCAGCTCGAAGCGGTTGGGATGCACGGAGATAATATCGAAGGTATGGGTTTCAGCTACAGGTTCAAGATCATTGAAGGAGCCGGCGCATATATTTGCGGTGAGGAGACTGCGCTGCTTTCGTCACTTGAGGGACAGCGTCCTGAAGTAAGGGTAAGACCGCCGTTCCCTGCTCAAAAAGGGCTTTTTAACAAACCGACGATCGTAAACAATGTCGAAACTCTGGCTGCAGTGCCGTGGATCGTAAAAAACGGCGGTGATAATTATTCAAAACTTGGAACTGAGAAATCAACCGGAACCAAACTTGTTTGTTTAGATTCGTATTTCAATAATCCCGGAATGTATGAGGTAGAAATGGGATCTTCGTTTAAAGATCTGGTTTATGAAACCGGCGGAGGTTTTAAGGAACCCGTAAAAGCGGTTCATGTCGGCGGTCCTTTGGGCGGGATCGTTCCGACGCACAAAATTGAAGAGCTGAACGTTGATTTTGAAAGCTTTGCAACCGGCGGTTTCCTGCTTGGGCACGCGGGGATAGTTTCAGTACCCGAGAAATTCCCGATGATCGAGTATATCGAGCATTTATTTGAGTTTACGGCCGATGAATCTTGCGGAAAATGTTTTCCATGCAGCATCGGATCCGTCCGGGGGAAAGAAATGGTCGAAAAATCTCAAAACGGCGGACCGAAAATGGATCGTCAGCTTTTGGATGACTTGCTTGAAACGCTTGAAATAGGTTCTCTGTGCGCGCTGGGCGGCGGTCTGCCTCTCGGGATCAAGAATGCACTTGAATATTTTGAGGATGAACTAAGAGAGTATTTTGCTTAGCAAAACTTTGCGGAAAGCTTTGCGTCCATAGCGGTTAAAGCGATCGTGAGAAGGTAGGTGTCATGAGTGAAACAACAAATATCGCGTATATAAACAATGAACTTAAAAAGGTTGCAATCGGCGTAGGGCTCGATATGGCGGGAGTTCGCTATTCACCCGGAAAAAACCAC
>JBGTEI010000229.1:0-4465 GCA_041747875.1 Pyrinomonadaceae bacterium
CAAAAAACAATGGCGAATTAGCTTTTGCATCGACCGTCAGAGCGCTCCATCTCGCAAAATACGGCGGCGATATTTCGGTTGGCGGCGTCGCGGAATATCTGGAATTCGGGTTTCTTACCGATCAGCAGGCGATCTATGACAACATCGAAAAAGTAATGCCCGCGACTATTTTAACGTGGAAAAACGGCGAGATAACCACAAAGAAATATTGGGAATTGGGTGAATATCGTGATCCGTCGATCACTTTTGAAGAAGCGGTTAAAGAAACTGAGCGTTTGTTTTTGGAAGCGGTCGAAAAGCGTCTTCAGGCCGACGTCCCTATCGGAGCACTTCTAAGCGGCGGCATTGATTCGAGCCTGGTATGCTGGGCGATCGCAAAGCTCGGCGGCGATGTTACGGCATTTACGGTCGGCGTTCCGGGTGACGAATGGGATGAGAGTTCCGTAGCCGCGAAGACGGCAAAACAGCTCGGCATCAAACACCAGATCTTAGAAATGTCGGGCGAAAACCCGTTGGAATTGGATAATTTGATCAATGCCTATGCCGAACCTTTTGCCTGCGCATCAGCGTTGGGACTACTTGATATATCTGCCGAAGTAAAGAAACATGCGACCGTTTTGATAACGGGAGACGGCGGCGATGACGTATTTCTCGGTTATCCCGAACACCTTCATTTTGACCTCGCAGGACGCATTGCAAACAAAACGCCAAAAGCGCTCGCCAATTTACTCCGCAAGTCCCAAGCCGCGATCCCGAGTATCGGACCGATAAAACGCGCGAATTCATTTTTAAGTTATTCACTCGGCGGATTGGGAGCCGTGACGCAGAACCGCGATGGATTGCCGGTATTTGAAAAGAACGATCTTTTGGGTGAGAAACTAAAACAAGTTAGCCTCTCACACCGGGAAATTCCGCTTACATCGGGTGAAAATTTGCTTTCGGATTTTCTAAGATACGACATGAAAACGCGTTTTGTTGGCGAATATCTTCCAAAGGTTGACGGCGGGACAATGCTATACGCACTCGAGGCACGTTCACCATTTCTGGATTCGAAGATCTGGGATTTCGCGTCGACGCTGCCATTTTCGGTGCGTTTGAAAGATCGAAACTTAAAAGCGGTATTGCGGGAGATCGTTCGCCGGAGAATAAGTCCGGAGCTCGCCGATGCAAAAAAACAGGGGTTTGGCGTGCCGGTGCAGCGATGGATCACAGGTCGCTGGAAGCAAAGATTTTTGGATCTGATGGAAGATTCGCTGCTCGAAAAACAGGGTTGGATCAAAACCCGCAATGCGGTTGAAATGCTTGAGCGCAGTGAAAAGGCAAACTGGGCACCCCGGCAGCTTTGGTTTATTTTGGTGCTTGAGAGCTGGCTTCGTTCTGAAAATAAATGAGTTTACCGAAGAAGATCAAAGTACTCATCGTAGCACCGCAGCTTCCGCTCGTTGGCGGTCAGGCGATCCAGGCAGCCCGGATCCTTGAAAAATTCAGGTCCGAAGATGAGATCGAGATCGACTTCCTTCCGATAAACCCGCGGTTTTTTCCGGCTCTTCAAAGAATAAGATTCTTACGAACAATTTTAACGACCTTTAAATACGCCATCGATCTGCTTGTCCGCGTTCCAAAATATGACGTCATCCACATTTTCTCGGCTTCGTATTTTTCATTTATTCTTGCGCCAACCCCGGCAATATTGATCGCGAAATTGTTTGGGAAAAAGACGATCCTCAATTACCGCAGCGGAGAGGCGGAAGATCATTTGGAGAATTGGAAACGTACGGCGATCCCGATCATTAAGCTGGCCGATAGCATTGTTGTTCCCTCGGGTTATCTTGTCGATGTGTTTTCAAAATTCGGTCTTGAAGCAAAATCGATCTTTAACTTTGTCGATACAGAGAAATTGTTGTTTAGGCAACGCGAGAATTTGCGTCCCGTTTTTTTGTCGAACCGGAATTTTGAAGAGCTATATAATGTTGGGTGTGTTTTACGCGCATTTAAGATAATTCAGAAAAGATTCCCCGATGCGAAATTGGTAATTGTAGGGGATGGCGCTGAAAACGAAAACCTGCGGGCACTGGCGGGAGAATTAAAACTGAGTAACTGTGAATTTCGCGGACAGGTTTCGCCTCAAGAAATGGGGAAGATCTATGACGAAGCAGACGTGTATTTGAACTCTCCAAATATCGACAATATGCCAAATTCGATAATAGAGGCCTTTTATGCTGGGATTCCCGTAGTTTCGACGAATGCGGGTGGTATTCCGTATATTGTCGAGCAGCGAAAAACCGGTGTCCTGGTTCCAATAAATGATGAAAAGAACTTAGCCGCGGAAGCGATCGCACTTCTGGAAGACAACGATATGGCACTTGAGATCGCCTCGCGCGCAAAAGAAGAATCGCGGAAATATATATGGGAAAGTGTTCGCGGAAAATGGGTAGAAGAATATAAAATTTTAGCGAAATAATTCTGAGTGTAGTAAAATATAGAAGTAGTTGAGTTCCCCTCAAAACACATGCCCTTTTTTATCCGGATCCAATTTATTAAATAACAAATGTGCGGTATTAACGGAATAGCATATTCGGCTCGTTCGAATCGTCAGGCTGACGAAGCGATCTTGTGCGGGATGCGTGATGAAATTATTCATCGCGGACCGGATGATGCCGGCGTGTTTGTAAAGGATAATATTGGTTTGGGGCACAGGCGTTTGAGCATTGTTGACGTCAAAAACGGACACCAGCCGATGTTTAATTCGGATCGGTCATGTGCGTTGGTTTATAACGGCGAAGTTTACAATCACGGAGATCATCGCGAAGAACTTAAGGCGAAGGGCTATAAATACCGGACGACCTCGGACACGGAAACGATACTTTATCTCTACGAAGAATACGGCGAAGCGTGCGTTGAAAAACTTCGCGGGATGTTTGCATTCGCGATCTGGGATGAGAAAAAGAAGCAGCTTTTTGTCGCCCGTGACCGGCTCGGAGTAAAGCCGCTCTATTATGTTTACGACGATGAGGGAAATTTCTTTTTTGCGTCCGAAATAAAATCTTTGATCAAGGCCGGAGCAGTTGATCCAAAACTAAATTACGGGGTGCTTCCGGACCAGCTCGCAAATCACGGAACTTCCTATGAAGAAACGCTTTATAAGGGTGTAAAGCGACTCATGCCGGGGCATATTTTGACCTGGAAAGACGGTAAAATATCAATAACGAAATACTGGGATATTTCCTATGAGCCAAAGCATGAGGATATTTCCGATGCGGAATTTGTCAAAGAATGGCGGGAAAGATTCAGAAGGTCCGTCGAATTACGCCTGATGGCGGATGTACCGTTAGGCATGTTTTTATCGGGCGGAATAGATTCCTCGGCGATCTGCGCTTTGATGTCAGAAATGGTTGACGAGCCGATAAAGACATTTTCGGTTGGTTTTGATGATCGCAAAGCAAACGAATTTGAATATGCCCGCATTGTTTCAAAAGCCTACAAAACCGATCATCACGAAATACTTTTAACGCCCGCCGAATTTTTTAGAGAACTGCCAAAATTGATACGTCACGAAGATGAGCCGCTTGGATTTGTTGCTTCAGTTCCGCTCTATTTTGTTTCGAAACTCGCTCAAAAGCATGTAAAAGTTGTATTGACCGGCGAAGGAAGCGATGAATTGATGGCGGGATACGGGCGATACGCGAAAACACTAAAACTCCTTCAATACGGTGAAAAGTACGAAGCGATGGCGCCCGGATTTTTGCGTTCGGCAGTAAGATCAGGAGTTTCCACGCTGCCGGATTCGATCAATCGAAAACTTAAGCGAACTTTCTTAACGCGCGAAGCCGACATCGAAAATTTGTTTTTTGATAACTTCTCGATCTTTTCAAAAGCGATGCAAAAAGATCTTTTAACGGAAGAAACAAAAAATAAGATCTCCGATCTGGATCCGTATACCTGGCAAAAACATTGGTTTGTAGAGAATGATGCCGAAGAACTACTCGATAAGATCCTTTATTGCGACACAAAAACATATCTTCACGAACTTTTGATGAAACAGGACCAAATGTCGATGGCGGCTTCGATCGAATCCCGTGTTCCGTTTCTCGATCACGAACTTGTCGAATACACATCGAGGATGCCCGCCCGTATGAAGATCCGCGGGAAGACAACAAAGTGGGTTTTACGCGAAGCGATGAAAGGTATTTTACCCGAAGAAATTCTGACGCGTCCAAAAATGGGATTTCCTGTTCCTATCGGAAATTGGCTCCGAAACGAATTTCGGTATTTGATCGATGAATTTGTTCTGAGCGATCGGGCGTTATCGAGAGGTATATTTAACGCAGATTTTATTCGCGGTCTTGTCAATAGACACGATTCAGGTGAGGATCATGAATTACGGATCCTGTTCCTGTTGAATTTTGAGATCTGGCTTCGACAAATGATCGAGGGCGAAACCGTAGAATTAGTAAAGTGATCACCT
>JBGTEI010000230.1:0-2287 GCA_041747875.1 Pyrinomonadaceae bacterium
ACTTTCCGGGAACCAAATCCAAAATACCCGCTTGCGAGCATGCAAAAACACGCGACGATCGTAAGTGTCAAAGACGTCCGGATCGGCGGAACCGATGTTGTGATAATTGCGGGTCCGTGTTCGGTTGAATCACGTGATCAGGTGATGAGAACTGCCGAAGCGATCAGATCTCAAGGCGCAGTGTTACTGCGCGGCGGGGCGTATAAACCGCGGACGAGTCCTTACGACTTTCAAGGCCTTGGTATCGAAGCGCTGCAGATTTTGCGTGAAGCCGGGGACATATACGGCTTGCCGGTCGTAACGGAAGTAATGAGCGAAGATGATGTTGAGGTTGTATCCGATCATGCCGATATGCTTCAGGTCGGAGCGAGAAATATGCAGAATTTTGCCCTGCTCAAAAAATTGGCAAAAACGATCAAGCCGATCCTTCTTAAACGAAGCTCTTCCGCGACGATAAACTATTGGCTCTCGGCTGCGGAATATATTCTCCATGGAGGGAATGAAAACGTCGTCTTGTGCGAAAGAGGAATCAAATCATTTGACACTTCGCTTAGGAATACGCTTGATCTTGCTTCGGTCGCCTTAATAAAAGAACGCACGCATCTGCCTGTAATTGTTGATCCCTCGCACGCGACGGGAAAACGGAGTTTGATCTCGGCAACTTCTAAGGCAGCGGTCGCGGTTGGCGCGGACGGCTTAATTATCGAAGTGCATCCGGATCCTCCATCAGCGCTTTCCGATAAAGACCAGCAGTTAACGTTCCCGGATTTTGCGGCATTGATGCAGAATCTTTCATCGCCCCTAAGACAGATTTACCGGCAGCTGGAGGAAGTAGTTTTAACATAGTACTTTGTGTTTTGCGTCTGACCTTTGCTTTAATAGCAATCAATGGAACCAAAGGTCCAAGAAATCCCTGACGCAAACTGGCGACGGAAACTGCACGAAGTGATCTTCGAAGCGGAAACTTTTCCTGGCAAAGTGTTTGACGTGATCCTTATTTGGGCGATCGTCTTAAGCGTAGTGACGGTTGTACTCGAAAGCGTCACAGAGGTCCGGGACGAATTCGGTGAAATACTATTCGCAGCTGAATGGTTTTTCACCATTCTTTTTTCGATCGAATATATTCTCCGGCTTATAAGTGTTAAAAGACCCTGGCGTTATGCCCTAAGTTTTTTTGGCATAGTCGACATTCTTGCAATCTCCCCAACGCTGCTGAGTCTGTTTGTACCGGGTTTTCAGTACTTATTGACTATCAGGATACTTAGGTTTCTTCGTATATTCCGGATCTTCAAGCTCACCGAATATATCAGCGAAGCCCGTATTATTACTACCGCACTAAAAGCGAGTGCAAAAAAGATCGGAGTCTTTATTCTCGGCGTCGTTTCACTTGTGACAATTATAGGGTCGCTGATGTACGTGATCGAAGGCGGGGAGAATGGCTTTTCAAATATACCGCTCAGCATTTATTGGGCAGTAGTTACGCTCACAACCGTTGGATATGGAGATCTCGCTCCCCAGACCAACCTCGGAAAATTCTTCGCTTCGATCGTAATGATCCTTGGATACGGGATCATCGCCGTTCCGACCGGGATTGTTACCGTCGAGATCAGTAAGGCAGTAAACAAGTCTCCTACAGAAAATTGCCCCACATGCGGCAGCGAAGGACATGATTCCGATGCCGTTTACTGCAAATATTGCGGCTCCCTCTTATAAATTATCTTCTGTCACAATGCGACCGTTTTTGTGTTTTTGAGTAATAACGACAGCACTCACAAGGTCAAACCCTAACCCGCGAACTATCATATTTAAGTCATCATAACAATTAGCAAACTTTCCACTTCATATATACGTAACAAAAGTGTTACTATTTCGAAACCAATTCAATTTTTCAGTTTAGAAACCAGATTCAAAATGATTTTGGTTTTTTTAAACAGAAAGATACTCCAAGGCATTCTTTTAAATAATCTCTAACGGATTTTATTCGTTAGAAACTCATCTTGATTGTTTTTACGTTTTAGGAATGTTTTGTCCTTTGGTCAAGAATCAAGGGACTTTGGGGGAATTGAAACAAAAAAATTCGCAGCATTCTATGTAAAGGAGATTAAGAACTGATGACAGGTAAATCTTTGTCCTATCTATCAATTTTATTCGCATTCGTTGTAGTTTTTGCAATGACCGCGAGTAATGTTAGCGCCCAATCGCAGGCAATTAACGCACAGATCGAAGGTGCAATTACTGACTCGACCGGCGCGGCCGTACCAAACGCAGTAGTTACTGCAAAAAATTT
>JBGTEI010000231.1:0-17325 GCA_041747875.1 Pyrinomonadaceae bacterium
TTATGGGTGCTCGATATATCGAAATTGATCTCAAAGCAGGATACAAACGCGGAGGAATGGGAAAAAGGCATAAGCACGTAAAAGTGATGAGTGCCGGTAAGATGAAGCTAAAACTTTCGGATGATAATACATGGGAGTTGATTCCACCATTTCACGCTGAATGGGAATATTATATTCCAGATTATCCAGCCGGCAAATGGGAAGAGAGTTCGTATCAATTCACAATTAATGGAAAGGACGGACAACAGTGTTTCGACGTCAGGAAAACCGGCAAAGATAAAGGAATCGTATTCTATGGCGAAGCTCCGAAAGGTAGCTTCTACCCGTTCAAGTCTACATGGGAAAGCTCCGGCAGACCTATTGTTCAGGGTAGAAGCGGCTGCTGGTCAGGTCTCGCATTAAAAGGTTCGGCCGGCGTTGCTGCACAAGCCGAAGAAGTAACCTGTTTAGTTCGCTCATGGGACGTTCCGGGTAAAGGAGCGTGGTTTAACGTGCTTTCAGGTCGTCTTGGTTTGGTTGGTGGCTTTACAATCGGTGTTGCACTTGTAATTGTTACCGGCTTTCAAAATATTGATGAGTTGCACGACTACTCGGTTAGCGGATGGGATTGGTCGCTGAGTTTAGGGGCGAAGTTTGGCGCGTTTGCCAAATTAGGGAAATCCGGTCCGATACTTGCGCAAATGGTCAAAAATATCAATAAGGTTGAAGATATGATCCAGTTAATCAAAGCCGGTAAAAACGAAAAGGAAATTATCGGGATAGGCAAAGCGGCTTACGATAATATGGGCTGCGACTTCGCAGAAAAAAGTGTGATCGTAATTGACATTCCACTAGCCGGAACAGGAGCCGAGGCAGGTATCTATATTTATGCGGGAACCTGTAAGCTATTTTCAAAATGGTAAAATTCTGTAAATTTTGGGATGCATGGAATTGTTATTGTTATCCAACTTGGAATTTCAATGCACTTATAACGGAAACCATACAATGTTTAACCGCTTACGGTCCGTTCGGATCTGCTCATATTTTGTTAATACGCTGACATAAACCGGACTAATATTTGAGATCCTATCTCGAGAAAATTTGCCCGCACGATATTTTTGAAGCAGTTCTAAGAAACATTTCATCGTCCGCCGAAAAACCAGCGCAAAAACTCGGCCGAAATGGATAAGTTTGTTAGATTTTCATTTGGAGCAATTATATAAAAAACACGAACCGCGTTTAAGAACGGTTCGTGTTTCTTTTTGGAGAAAACCCTTCCTCGCGGAAGGGCCGCTAACACTCCCTGCAATCTATTGTTTACTCACATAATTTTTGTGAACAACAATTTTTCTATTATTGTCGACGGCTTCAAACAGAACATTTTCTTCAGCGTCACGCGTCACCACTTTTGAACTGCCTGAAACATTCTCTTCCGTCGATTTCCCTTTATCGGCATTCGCGAGAAAAGTCTCGATATCCGAAGGTTTTACCGGCACGTAGGAGGCGACGGTTTCATCGAGATTCGAAACAGCTTCGATCGCGGCGGCTTTGAGCATTTTGTTCCAGAGCTTCTTAAATAAGGAATTTGAGACGTAAATATCAGCGCTGTTGATCTTGCCGTTGATCGCAAACGCGTATCCGATGACATCGTCTTTTCCCTGAATTATCTTGTCGAGTGCGTCGAGATATTCATCGATATTTGCTTTTACTTTTTTGTCTTCAAGACTTAATTGAAGACTCGTCGCAGACTTTTCTGAATTTACCGAACCGCCGACGTTTGCGGCGATCTTTGTCTGCGCTTTGCTTACTTCGCTCCAAACTTCCTGCTGCGATTTTGATTTATTTGCCGCGAGCTTGAGGTCTTTGGTCACGATCCGGTCATTTGACGAGGCAAATTTTCCATTGTCTTCCTTTCCGCGCTGTTCCCAACGCCCCGATTCCACGCAAAATGCCTGGATCAGGATTTTTCCGGAATTCGCCGGGATAATAACCGAAACGGCGAGCACGCGGTCTTGTTTTCCGCCTTTTACGATGTCGCCCGATTGAATAAAAACATCGTGCGTTTTTGATAGGTTTTGAACAGAAAGTTCGTTTACATTTGACGTTTCAAATACAACAAACTCCTTGTTTTCCATCGCTTCCTGGAGCGTCAGAATGTTGTCCTTTGTATATTTATCCTTCCCGTGGATCAGAAAGATGGAAAGATTCTTGTGTGTAACGGCATTTGATATCTTTTGGTCCTGCGCAAAAGCAGTGCTGAAGGCGGTAAGCGTAAGCAGCAATACGGCGCTTAAAAAATTTCTTGATCTCATACTCTAACTCCTTGGAAAAATCCGATCTATGTGTTTCAGGAAGACTTGCTTGATTAGATGAACGAAGTCGGAAATAAGACTTGCACGCTAATTTTTTGCGTGGGGAACGCAGGTGGCCCGCGTGCAACCAGCGCTATACGCGCAAGCAGGCTTGGTTAGCTTCGAACACTTTTGGAACTTCGAATACCGGATGATCGGTATTTTCAATTACGATCGGACCTGATCAGGTTGGTTTTCGCGCGCTGCGCTCATTGCCCTCGGGTCGAGGGCGTTCCGAAGGGGATGCGTTCCGGTGGTTTGGAATAGACCAATTCTTAAGTTTTTCGTATAGTAAGTCTGCAATCCAAATTTACAACTACAATCCAGACCACGAGGAAAATATATGAAGTCGAGATCTATCGGAATTTTTTGTCTTGCCGTATTTGGCGTTTTTCTGTTTACACCTTCCGTCACCAACGCACAGGACGTGCCTGATGCTGATAACGCGGCGAAGGAGAAAAAAGAAAAGTGGGATGTGCTCAATCCGCCGTTTCCGCTTTCGACGGTTCGAATCGAAACTGATGAGACAACGTGGTCGAGCCTTGATATCACTCCTGACGGTAAGAAGTTCTTCTTCGACATGCTCGGCGATATTTATGTAGTTGATATCGCGGGCGGGCAGGCAACTGCTGTAACTCAGGATTTTGCATGGAATATCCAACCGGCAGTAAGTCCCGACGGGAAAAAGATCGCATTTATTTCCGACCGCGGCGGACTTTCCAATCTCTGGGTGATGGATATCGACGGGAAAAATATGAAGCAGATCAGCAAGGAAACTGCGAATCTGATCCACAGTCCTAAATGGAGCCCTGACGGAGAGTATATCGCCGTAATGAAAGGTATCATGTCGACCAGAAGTATCCCGGCGGGCGAAATTTGGATGTATCACAAAACCGGCGGCGGCGGACTACTGATCAAGAAGCGCGTAAACGGAAAACGTGATCAGAAAAACATCGCCGATCCGGCGTTTTCACCCGACGGAAAATATCTTTATTACACACAGGATGTAACACCGGGAAGCGTTTTCAGCTACAACCGGGATCCTTTGAATGCGATCTTTGCGATCACGCGTTACGAATTTAAGGACGGGCGCGAAGAGCAGTTTATCAGCGGAAGCGGCGGCGCGATCGTCGCCACTCCTTCACCGGACGGGAAGAAGGTTGCGTTTATCCGCAGGGTACGAAATAAAACGGTACTCTTTCTAAAGGACATCGAAACCGGCTCAGAAACGCCGATCTATTCGGAAATGGAAAGAGATATGCAGGAAGGCTTCGGATCTGAAGGATATTATGCTTATTTTGACTGGACTCCGGATTCGAAAAATATTGTTTTTTGGACAGGCGGCAAGTTTCATAAGCTTTCTTTTGCAGATAGAAAAGTAACAAATATTCCTGTTCGCGTAAGTGCGGAAGTAAAATATGCGGACGGCGTAAGATTCGACGTAGATGTAGCGCCGGATAATTTTGACATAAAACTGGCGCGTTGGGCGCAGAAATCGCCGGATGGAAAAACGATCCTATTTCAGACGCTTGGCAAATTATACGTTAAGAATATCGATTCGGGAAAAATTGAGCGCCTTACAAAACAGGAAAACCACGATGAATTTTATCCGCACTATTCGCTTGATGGAAAGTCGATCGTTTATACGACCTGGAATGATAAGGATCTCGGAAGTATAAAAATAGTTTCGGCGAAGGGCGGCGAAGGAAAGTCGATAAACGAAAAACCCGGGCATTATATCGAACCGGATTTTTCAACCGACGGAAAAATGGTGGTATACAGAAAATTCACAGGAGGTTTCCTGATCAGTCCGGAATACTCGGTCGAACCCGGTATATATGTTGTAAATCTGGAAACGAAGAAGCATACGAGGGTTTCGCGTTCGGGTTCTGACGCTCAGTTTGCAGGAGACAATTCGCGGGTTTATTTTACGACCTCGGTACCGGGAACCGATTATCCGGAGCGACAGTTGGTGAGCGTCGATTTAAATGGTGAAGACCGCAGAGAACATCTTTATGGCGGAGATCAGGTTTCGGAATTCCGGCTTTCACCCGACAAGAAATGGGTCGCATTTACTTACCAATATAATGCCTACGTCACACCCTTTGCGGATACCGGTCAGCGCGTGACGATCGGGCCAAAATCTACTTCTACGCCGGTCAAAAAAATATCGAGCAGAGCCGGCGAATTTCTAACGTGGAATGCTGACAGCCTAGGCGTTGGATGGATCAACGGAGCAACGTTTTACGAACGGCAGCTCAAAGACGCATTTGAATACATCGACGGCGCGCCGGAGAAACTGCCCGAACCGGTCAGTACCGGAACGAGTTTATCGTTTTCGCAAAAAGCCGATAAACCAAGCGGCTACAAAGCGCTCGTTGGCGGACGGATCGTAACGATGCGCGGAGCTGAAACGCAGCAGGAAGTGATCGAAAACGGCGTCATATTGATCAAAGATAATAAGATCGAACGTGTCGGGAAAGTAGGCGAAGTTGCGGTTCCAAAGGATGCGCTTATTGTAGACGTCAAAGGAAAAACAATTATCCCCGGATTGATTGATGCACACGCACACGGTTCGCAGGCAAGCAACGGAATAATTCCGCGTCAAAACTGGACCCAATATTCAAATCTCTCGTTTGGTGTGACGACGATCCACGATCCGTCAAATGATACATCGGAGATCTTTTCAGCATCAGAAATGCAGCGTGCCGGTTTGATCGTTGCGCCGCGTATATATTCGACGGGAAGAATTCTATACGGCGCGGAATCATTGGGCGCAAAAGCGATTATCAACAATTATGAAGATGCCGAATTTCATCTTCAGCGGATGAAGGATTCCGGCGCGATCTCCGTAAAAAGCTACAATCAGCCCGGACGCGCCCAACGTCAGCAAATTTTGACTGCCGCGAGAAAACTTGGAATCATGGTAGTACCGGAAGGCGGCGGGAAGTTTCATCAAAATATAACGATGCTTGTAGACGGACACACCGGCCTCGAACATTCACTTCCGATAGCACGCGGATACTCAGATCTGACAAAGCTCTGGGCCGCTGCGAAATTTGGCTATACGCCGACGTTTATCGTATCTTACGGCGGATTGATGGGTGAGGAATACTGGTACGACCGGACGGAAGTTTGGAACAATCCGCGCCTTATGCGATACACCCCGCGCTATGTTGTAGACGGGCGATCGATCAGACGTCCAACTGCTCCCGACGAGCAATACAATCATTTCGAAGTTGCAAAATATGCAAAAACACTCAGCGATAATGGAGTCAGCGTTCATATCGGAGCACACGGGCAGCGAGAAGGACTAGCGTCGCACTGGGAACTATGGATCATGCAGCAAGGCGGATTTACACCGTGGCAGGCGCTTCGCGGAGGAACGATCGATGGAGCGCGCCATCTTGGAATGGATAAATGGATCGGAAGTATCGAAGCCGGAAAGCTTGCGGATCTCGTAGTGATCGAAGGTGACGTATTAAAAGACATCCGGCGCAGCGAGTATGTTCAGTATACGGTGATCAACGGCCGTATTTTTGACGTCGCAACGATGAATGAAGTCGGGAGTAAGGTAAAACGAAAGCCGTTCCATTTTGAAGGCGGCGATCAGGATTATATTCCGACCGAAACGCGCCAAGCTATGGAAGAGAAAGCGAATATGCACCATTGGGTTCATTAGCGGATATTGGATATCGCCGCGAGAGGCGGTCTGAAACGTCGCTGAGAGCGACAAATTTAATATACGTCGGGATTCTCCTGACGCTATTTAATATGTCCGCTTCGCGGACGTAGGACACTTTTCACACAGCCTCAGTTTTGGTAATCGTATATGTAACAAAAAGCTCCTCCTGCTTATAAGTACTTTTCAGACCGGCCCAAACATACTTCCCGATGCGTCATCAAAATGCTAGCTCTTTTCGGGATGAAAGATCTTTTTTACGCGATCGATCTTTTCGGAATCGCCAAGCATGATCAGCGTATCGTCTTCTTTTAGCACATAGTCGGCACCTAAATTGACGCGAGTCTCACCTTTTTCGATAACCGCGATGATCGTAACACCCATTCGGCCTCGCAGATCTAGTTCAGCAAGAGTTTTGCCGATCGCCTGCGAATTCCGTTTTAACTTAATGTTTTCGGTCGTTGCTGCCTGAAGCGCATTCTTTAGATTCGAAAGGCTTGTTTTTTCGGGTAAAGACGGCGAACGAAGCATTTCATAGCCATGCCCACGGATCTCATCGATCTGATTTTCGATCACATTCCGTGCGACCCCGTATCTTTGCAGAACACGCGAGAATATCTCTATGCTTGTTTCGAATTCCTCAGGGATCACTTCGTTTGCACCAAGTTCGAGAAGCCCGGTGATCTCCGCCGTGTATCGTGTTCGGACGACAATATAAAGATCTTTATTCAATTCCCGCGCTTGCTGAACGGTGCGCCGCGCACCCTGCAGATCTGAAAGTGCCAATACAAGCGCATTTGCTTCTTCAATATGGGCATGCCGCAGAACTTCGCGCCGTGTTGCGTCTCCAAAATTTATCTTTTCACCTTTCTTTTTTGCGCGGCGCACGGTCTCGGCGTTGAGATCTAATATGGTGTACGGAACCAGCACGGCGCGGAGGACGCGTGCCAGATTGCGGCCGTTCAGTCCATATCCAACAATAATGACATGATTGCTCAAGCCTCCGCTCGATGTCAGATGGATCTCTTCTTCTTCAGGTTCATTCGCGGCAGCGGCATTTTTATCCCTGAAGAATTTCTGAACGAAGACTCCGAAGGTCGGTGCGGCTGCGATCAGAAATGGCGTCGTGATCATCGAGATGATCGTTGCGGCAATGAAGATCTGATAATCCGAATTCGGAAGAAGATCAAAACCGCGTCCCGCTTTTGCCAGAACAAAAGAAAATTCTCCGATCTGAGCCAGTCCGAGAGCCGTCATCGCCGAGATCCGGTGCGGAAATTTCAGGAATCTAACAACCGTCCAGATAATGATCGCCTTGCCGGAGATCAGCGAAACGACAAGCAGCAAAACGGTCGGCAAATTTTCGATCAATGCCGCAAGCGAAAGCAAAAGCCCGATCGAGACAAAAAATATGCTGTTAAAAACATCCCGAAAAGGCAGTATATCTGCGTTAACCTGCGTGCTGTATTCCGATTCGGACAAAACGATCCCGGCAATAAAAGCCCCGAGTGCCAGCGAAAGACCAAACTGCGACGTAATCCACGCCATCCCCAGACTCAGAAGAACTGCGGTCAAAAGCAAAACTTCGGGACTCCGCAAAGCGACCACCTGTTTCAGTATGAGCGGGACGAGAAACCATGCAGCCGCTATGATAAGGATCAATGCGACAAGCGAAATACCGAGTGTCTGCGCAACGCCCCCGAATGATAATGCATCTTTTCCCCCGAGGATCGGAACAAAAAGCATCATCAGAACGATGCTGATATCCTGAAAAAGCAGGATCCCGACACCGGCCCGGCCGTGCGGCGCGTCGATCTCATTGCGATCTGCATAACTTTTCATGACGATCGCAGTACTCGAAAGCGCTACAAGGAAGCCAAAAAAGATCGATTGGTTTAATTCCCGCCCAAAGACCAGCGAGATAATTGCCGTGGCGATGATCGTGATGCCGACCTGGAGACCGCCGCCGATCAGAACCAGACTGCGCATCTCGAGAAGCCGGCGGATCGAAAACTCGATCCCGATCGTAAACAAAAGCAGAATGACCCCGATTTCGGCGAGGACTTCTATCGATTTAAGTTCCTTTATCAGTCCAAGACCGTATGGTCCGATCAAAATTCCGGTCAGCATAAAACCAACCAGCAGCGGCATTTTGAGCCGCAGGAAAATAAGCGCGACCGGTACTGAAACCAGCAGAATGATCAATAATTCGGCAAATAGTGGCGGCGTATGCATTTTTGAATACTCCCGATATTCTTTTTAAATTCTCAAAAAACTGACGGATAGACCGCGTCGGGTCTGACGAAAAAGATATGCCTGACGCGACGATTCGAAACGAATCATGGATGAAAGAGTTTAAAAAACAGGAGGAGCACGGTCACTCCGGAGCGAAAGAAACGGACTCGACGGGATAAAGCGTGAATTGTATGAAGGGTCGGTATGGCGATGATTAAGAAGAGCAGTAAACGTCCCGCTTTGAGTTAATTTGCTTCCCGGAAGAAAAAATTGATTTGGGTTGCCCGTAGAGGATTTGGTTTCCGGCTTGCCGTTCAGGTTATCGATCCGGTGGAGGCTAAACTGATACGGGATCTTTTTATTTGAGTTAACGCTCTGGTGAGAATTCTTTCCGGTCTTAACCACAGGAAAAGGAAGAAGTTGGATCCCCTCTCCATGGGAAAACAGGAGCGCCGCTAGCACACAAAAAAGAAGTCCGGTTCGGACAATAAATCGCCCGTTTTGATGGATGTTTCGACTCATACCATTTTGGAAATAATAGCGAGTTTAACAGCGGAACAGCGGCACGACAAGTAATTCAAGCAGGCACAGGGATAGGAATTGTCTTGAGAAACCTAAAAAAGCTTCGAACATTACTCAGTATCACTAAATATGTTTCCGCTAAAAACCGAGTGACCGGCTATCGAAAGGTAAAACGCATATATTGCAATGCCCAAAATAATTATGATATTAAGAAACCCCTGAGGAAAATAGAAACTTCCCGTTTCAAGCGTCACCGGATATTCATATATCGCCTCAAAAAAGACCCAGAATGAGATCATCCCGAGCAATCCATGCCGTCCGAGTGCGATCATCAGACATGCCGCATTTATAACGGCGGCAAAAATGAAAAGCCAATGATATACCGAAACAACGATCAATAACTGCAGTATAAGAAACAGCAAGCCGACTGCGATCACGCCGAGCTGCTTCTTTTTTGTTATCAAATAAAAGAACAAGGCGATAAATACGAAGATCAGACCGGCTGCCGTGTTGGTGACGATGTTATTAAGAAATACTCCGAAAAGTCCTGAAAAACTATTTAGCGAGTCGAGAAAAACGAAAACTAGCAGACTGTCGTTCTCCCCAAGAAATACCCGCATGAGAATAAAACCAGTGTGGATTCCGATCATATGTCCGAGACCCATCAAACCGCCTACCAGCACATCGCGTCCAACCATCGGATTGCGGAAGTCTCCGGACATTAGCCGGCTCCAGGAGATCAGCATTTCGGGCCACGAACGGCGGACAAACGGTTCAAGCGCAATATACAATATGCCAACAACGAATGAATTTATCCCGGCATAGCTGATCGCTTCGTAAATGATCGATAATTCGCCCCAGATCGTTGGGACGTGGTCTCCTTCGATCAATTGTCCTGCGAATGCCAGTAAAAATAGAAATATCGTTAGTTTTAAGCCGCCGCGCAGATCGCCGCGCCCGGCCTTGATATTTCGATACGCCAAAATTAAAGAACCAATAATTGCTGCGGCGATCAGGGAAATAAGGAGAACGATCCCGATCTGCGCGTTTTTAAATATACCCGGGTTCCCGGCAAATTCTTCTGAAGCGGCATTCCATGGAGCCACTATTCGAAAATAAACCGGTCTGTTGTTGAGTTCCGCAGCTTCAACACGGATCGAGATCTGCGGGAAATCTGCCATACTCCCTTCCCAAGACCTTGTCTTATCGGCAAAAACCGGTGGTGTCCATTCAAATTCGGTTTCCGTGAATTTTGCTAAATCGAGTCCTGCCGCATCAAATACTTCTTTCCAATCTGTTTCGGCATTACTTTTGATGGAACCAACTCGAGTCGGAACCATTACGAATTCTAAAAGCCGTCCGCGGACATCCAGCTTAAGATTTGCCATTTTTGCCTTTAACAAAGGCGGTTGATGTTCAGTTACTTTTACCGAATCCGCCGGTTCAAGGTAATGTGGAGCCTGACGATATAGAAAGTAAAAATCGTACGGCTGTCCTGCAGCGAGCATTTCTTTGCGCGGCGGCAGATTGCGGGTGTTTCCGGTAAATCCGTAATATTGAAGAAAGCTATTGTCCTGAACAAACTCATAGTCGGAATCGACCGGGACATCGGTATATCCGATATTTCGAACGATCTCACGTGCCTTTTCGGCTAAAATTTCGGGCGATTTCTCAAAGGGCGTATTGGAATAAGTTTGCACATTGAGATTTAGTGCGACTATACAAAAAGCTGTAACGATAAAGACGCCGAGAACTCCCAATGCGGCTAAAGGCTTTAGCGCTCCCTTCTTCGGAGCGGCGGCGACCATTTCAGGACTCGGAGTTTCACCCGCAGCGATCGCCGCTTCGAGCGGATTTCCGCCGGGTAATGCAAGAGCAACCTGAAGCGCAGATCGCGGTCTGTCATTTGGATCTTTCTCTAAACAACGGTTGATCGTTTTTTCAACTACGGGCTCGATATTCTCAACAAAGGTTGACGGGTTGGTCGGGGTTGTTGTTTTTTGTTTTTCAATTAATTCTTCAAATGAATCCGCCTGGATCGCCTGTTTGCCGGTGTAAATCTCATAGAGAAGAAGTCCAAGCGAATAAATATCGCTTCTCGTTGTAACTTCCTTGCCCGTAATTTGCTCAGGAGACATGTAAGCCGGCGTTCCGACGCGCGATTCCGCGCCCTGCACATCCTCTTCAAATCCGGCGATCCCAAAATCCGTGATGCGCGCCTTCCCGTTTGAATCGATTATGATATTTGCCGGTTTGAGATCGCGGTGGAGAATTCCCGCGTCGTGGATCGCGTGAAGTCCAAAACAGATCTGCCGGGAAATTTCAGCGGCCTTATCGGAAGGCAATCTCCCGATCCTCCGCAAAAGCTGTGCGAGATCATCACCGTCAATAAACTCCATTGAGAGATAATGCTTACCGTCAATATCGCCGATGTCGAAAACTTTACTGACATTGACGTGCGAAACTTGCCGTGCGGTTTTTACCTCGCCGATAAATCTCCGTAAAGCTTCTTCATTTTTTTCGAGTTTGTTCGGAAGGAATTTGAGCGCGACGGTTTGATCAAGTTTGATGTCTTCGGCTTTATATACTTCCCCCATTCCGCCTTTACCGAGCAAACCGATAATCCGATATCGATTATCTAAAACGGTTCCTGCGACAAAATTTCCTTTTTGACTTTTTACGGGAGAATCACTTGTGATAAGTGTTTTATCTTCTTCAAAGAGACTGACGGCTTCTTTGACGGCCGGTTCTTCAAGAAATGATGTGTCGGCTTCATCAAATGAATTCAAGAGTTTTTCAACTTCACGGCGCAATTTCGGATCACCGGCGCAATTTTCTTCAAGAAAATGTTGGCGATCCTCATCCGACAGGCTCCTTGCCGTTTCAAATAGTCTCTTAATTTTTTTCCAGCTGGTATTGTTCATCGATCTTCTTCAAAGACTTTCGATAAAAAAATAGATGTTCCCGCGGTTGAAGTATAAAAGCCGTAGATCGCCAGACCGAAGGCAACGACAAAAACGATTACGGTTCCGGGAAATAGATGGCTTGATGTATCGAAGGTAAGCAGAAAATTATGACTTAGAGCTTGATATATCAGAGTAAATATTGCGGCCAATAGACCAAAACGGGTAATGACCAAAACAAGGATCAAATCTGCGGTGAAAAATGTGATCAGATATATCCAATGTTCATTCAGCAATGGAGAAAGATTAAATAAACACAATAACAACAAGATCAACCAGGTACTTACTTTCTTATTTTTAAAAATGACGAAAAATAATACTAATAAAAATAAAGGAGCTAATCCGAATAGCACCGGAAATACAGATGCTCCGAATAACTGACCAAGCGTTCCCGACCATCCGTTTAGCGGATGATTGAAAAAATTCTGGCTGACATTAACACTTGTACCGAATAGATATGACGAAAGAAGGTTTCCGCAATAAATACTTATCAAGGTTATTACAACACCGGCAAAACCACCAATAATAATATCCCGCCCGATCATTGGATCGCGGAAATCTCCCGCCAGCAGTCGATTCCACGAAATCAGCAATTCGGGCCAGTATCGCCGGGCATAAGGTTCCAGCGCAATGTATATTGATCCTATAAGTACTGAAAAAAATAACCCATCGCCCAATATCCGACCGAAAATTGTTAACTGTCCGTTGATCGACCATACGTGATCAGCTAAGATCAGCCCCATAAGAGAAAAGGACAAAAAACAAAAAAACGCCAGCTTAAAACCGCCTTTTAGATCGCCGCGTCCCATTTTTATATTGTGCCGGGCAAGTAGTACCGCGCAGACCATTATCAATATACAGATCGCAAAAAAAACAATATCACCGATCTTAGAACCGGTGTTGCCGGGTTGCTGTTGTCCGACGGGTTTATCCCATGGATAAACTACTTCAAAATAAACTGGTCTCCCATTAAAAGACGCGGCTTCTATGTGAATCGGAATGTCTGTAAAATCTGCCAGAGTTCCTTCCCAGGCCATTTTTTCATCGGCGAATACGGGAGGAGTCTGTTCGGATCCTGTTTGCTTAAACTTACTGATTTCGAGTCCAGCCTCGTCAAAAACTTTCTTCCAATCTGTCTGATCATCTTTTTTGGCAGCCGTCCCGATCACCTCGTCAGGTACCGCAATAAATTTGAACAGCCTTCCGCGGGTATCCAGATAAACATTCAACATTCCCGGAACCGCCAAAGGCGGATCATTTCCGAAAACTAAGGTCGTTTTCCAGGGTTCCAAAGGACGCGGCGATTGACGGTACATAAAGTAAATATGGAAAGGCTGACCGGCACGCAGACGCTCTGCTACATTATTGATTGATTTGTTTTTTTCGGCATATCTTATAAAACCGTTGGCAATGTCAAATTTGTATTTAATATCCGCCGGAGCGTCTGTATACCCTATATTCTTTGCAATAGTTTTCGCTCTTTCTGCCAGAATTTCAGGCGATTTTTCAAGCGGCACTACATTGTAAATTTTGTAGTACTGATGCAAAACAGCAACTGATCCAAAGCTCCCAATTAACAACAACAAAAGTGTTAGAGCAATTTTCGGTCGTAACGCACCTTTTTTCGGCACGGCAGCAATCATTTCAGGGCTCGGAATTTCGCCCGCCGCGATCGCCGCTTCCAGCGGATTCCCCCCCGGCAATGCGAGCGCAACTTGCAGCGCGGATCCTGGTCTGTCTTTCGGATCTTTCTCAAGACAACGATCGATTATCTTTTCAACTAAAGGATCGATGTTTTCAACGAATTGAGAGGCGTTGCGTGGGTGCGTTGTTCGATGCTTCTCGATCAATTCATCAATTGAATTACCTTCGACACCCTGTTTCCCGGTAAAAATTTCATACATTAACAAGCCAAGCGAATAAATATCACTTTGTATCGTAACTTGCTTGCCGGTGATCTGTTCCGGTGACATATATGCAGGGGTCCCAACGCTCGATTCTCCCTGAACATCTGCTTCAAATCCGGCAATTCCAAAGTCTGTAATTCGCGCCTTTCCTCTACTGTCAATAATTATATTGGCAGGTTTTAGATCGCGATGAAGGATCCCCGTTTTGTGAATAGCATTGAGCCCCATACAAATCTGTCGCGAGACCTCTACGGCCTTATCCGACGGCAATCTGCCGATGCGGTTTAAGAGCTGGGAAAGATCGTCACCTTCGATGAATTCCATCGACAGATAATAAAGTCCGTCCGTTTCTCCGATATCAAAAACCCGGCATACATTCTCGTGAGATACGTGCCGTGCGTTTCGCACCTCGCCGCGGAAACGTTCGAGCAGGTGTTCATTATGTGATAATTCTTCGGGTAAAAACTTGAGCGCAACGGTTTGTTTGAGTTCGAGATCCTCAGCCTTATAGACCTCGCCCATACCTCCTTTACCGATAAGGGACAATATCTGGTATCGGCCGGCGAGCACCGAACCGATCGCAAAGCGTCCCGCTCCCGAAGATGTCGTGTGTATTTGTTTTTGCGATTCGGTTTTAAGCCGGGTCGGAGTGTGATCCTGTTCGCCGTCGGTCTTGATCGCGGTTTCGCCAGATTCGTCTGCGACACTTTTACCGCAAGCGCTGCATATCGCTTCATTCTGTTTTAGCTCAGCCGAGCAGTTTGGGCATTTATTCATTGGTCAACTACCCCCCTTCCTCGAGAAATCCCTGCCCAAATAATGGTTTTCCGGCGGTCGCGATGTAATAGGCGTAGATAGCGAAAACGAAGGTGACCGCGAATGCCATTACCGTCGATGGAAAATAGAAACTCGTTGGGTCAAATGTCGGGGTGAGTCTCTCTACGCATAGGTTAACGAAGACAAAAGCCGTTGCTGACAAAAATCCAAACCGGATCAGACAGAAAACGTTGAGCACCATTACCATAATTGCCGGAAGCAAAGTTACCCAGGCGTCACCCGAAAATGTCTGCAATATGATTTGGATAGAAAAAAGTAATATCGTCGCCAAAACAGCCAGCCATTTCTTTTTAAAGATCAGTGAAAAAATTAGAAGTGGGAAAAGCAAAATATAGGGAGCAATCAGCGGGGAAACCACTATTTGCACTAAATATCCTACAGACACCACGATCCCATTTAAAAAATAGGAATTCCCCGTTTTGAAAGGTTCATAGATCAAATTGGGGTTCCGGGTAAATTCAAGATAGCTAACCCCAAAACTAAATACAGAACAACAAATCGCCAAAAAGAAACCGACTAAAACATCACGTCCGATCATCGGATTTCGGAAATCCCCGTTAAGGAGCCGATTCCAGGAGATCAGTATCTCGGCCCAACGTTTTCTGATAAATGGCTCCGTTGCCAGATAAAACATAAATATGACTACCGCGTCAAAGACTGCTTCTGACAAAAGGCCAAAGAATCGGTTTATTACATCACCATATGGCAGCATCCAATTAGTATGGAGCATATGTACACAAAAAAGCAGGACCAAAAAAAAGATCGCTAATTTGATCGCTCCCTTTACGTCTCCACGCCCGTTCTTTAAATTGTAGCGGACAAGCAAAACAGCTCCGAAAAGCATAAGGAACAACAAAACAATGAGGAAAATATCTGATGCCGAAGGTCCCGCCGGTTTTTTCTTTTGCTGGACTTCGCCGGACGGCTCGTTCCACGATGGAACGATCTTAAATTCAACTAGTTTGCCGTTTAATGCAGAACCATTTATTCGCACCGGAATTTCCGGAAAATCAGCGAGCGCGCCTGCCCACTGAATGTTTTCATTGGAAAAGTATCGCGAATTCCATTTCGTTTCGGTTTCCGTAAACTTTTCTATGTCGAGCCCGGCTTCGTCAAATACTTTCTTCCAGTCAAGCTTTTTCTCTTGCCCCTGCGGTTGAACTTCAAGCTGCGGAACCGCTGTCATTTCGATCAAACGCCCGGTAACATCAAGTCTTACATTGATCATTCCGGGTTTTATCAGCGGCGGGTTGCTTAAATTAATTTCACTGTCATCGCCCATCGGGACAAGAGGTTCCGGAGACTGACGATAAAAAAAGTAGTAATGAAAAGGCTGACCCTTGCGAATCTTCTCCCACGATTCGCGTGGGTTTTTTTGGTCTTTGGCAAATCTCAAATAACTGCTGTTGGGGTATATTCTGAAGTGGGTATCCGCCGGAGGCTCATCAAACCCAAGATTTGCGATCACCGTTTTTGCCCTTTCAGCCAAAACTTCCGGAGATTTTTGAAATGGCGTGAAGGCATGAGCTTCATATTTCGAACTCCAATACATGACCAGCGAGAACATTCCGATAAATCCAAGCAATAATCCAAGAGCAACTAATGGTTTCAACGCTCCCCTTGATGGTGCGGCGGCGATCATCTCCGGTGTCGGAGTTTCACCTGCCTCAAGAGCAGCCTGAAGCGGATTACCGCCCGGGAGTGCCATTGCCACATGGAGTGCTGATGCGGGTCTCCTCTCAGGTACTTTGGCGATACACCTGGATATCAGGTTTTCGACCATCGGGTCGATACCGGTAACTAGTTCTGAAAGGTTCGTCGGGTGTGATTTCTTTTGCTTTTCCAAAAGATCGGGGATCGTATCCGCAGTGAATGCCTGCTTCCCGGTAAAGATCTCGTAGAGCAAAAGGCCGAGTGCGTAGATATCGCTCTTCTTCGTGACCTCTTTACCCGAGACCTGTTCCGGAGACATGTAGGCAGGTGTTCCCACTTTTGACTCCGCACCCTGCACGTCTTCTTCAAGACCGGCGATGCCGAAGTCTGTGATCCTCGCCATCCCGGTTGAATCGATTATGATATTCGCGGGCTTCAAGTCACGATGCAGAATTCCCGCTTTGTGGATCGCGTTTAGGCCCATTGCGATCTCTCTTGAGATCTCGATCGCCCGATCCGATGGAAAACGACCGATCCTCCTCAGGAGCATCGCCAGATCGTCTCCTTCGATAAACTCCATCGTCAGATAATAGAGTCCTTTGGTTTCCCCGATATCAAAGACGCGGCAGACATTTTGATGTGAAACCTGACGGGCTGTCCGCACCTCTCCGCGAAACCGTTCAAGCAGTTCTTTGTTATCTGCAAGCTCCTCAGGCAGAAACTTGAGCGCGACCACTTGCGTAAGTTCAAGGTCTTCGGCTTTGTAAACCTCACCCATTCCGCCTTTGCCGATCAGATCCAGTATCTGATACCGGCCGGCGAGAACCGTTCCGACCGAAAACCGTCCGATTCCTGACGTTGTTGTCTGGATGTCATTTTGTGCCTTGGTATCGCTTATTCGAGTCGGGGTGTGATCCTGATCTCCGTCTGTCTTGATCACCGTTGCCGCAGACTCATCCACCAAACTTAAACCGCACGCGCTGCATTTGGCTTCATTCTTTTTTAGCTCTGCCGAGCAATTTGAACATTTTTTCATTGATCATTTACCAATTATCAATTTTCCCTACTGCACTTGAACACGGGCTATTCGTCGACTTTTTAATTGTCTAACATCAACCGAGATTATCACTCGAGCCCTCCCTCAAGGTCAGTATACTGTCACCGGCCCCTATCCCCTTTTCCTCGAGAAACCCCTT
>JBGTEI010000232.1:0-3508 GCA_041747875.1 Pyrinomonadaceae bacterium
CCGCAAAGGCGCAAAGGGGGAATAAGAAATATCAATTGCCTAGAAAGACCCAACTCAAACAAAAGCGAAACCGCTCAAATTGATCAATCTGGATCTTCTTCACTCTTTCACTTTTTCACCTTTTCGCCTTCTCACTTTTCCACCTTTCTCATTTTTCATCTTTCCACCCTACGACTCTCAAACATCCGGTATCCAGAATCCGCCGCTTACTTTTTTAAGCCCGAGCGAAGGGAGTTCGCTCTCGTTATAACCAAGATACGTAAAGTGCGGCTCATCGCTCTTAACGGTTCGAAACCAGCCGTGCTTTGCCATTATTTTCCGGACGCCTTCATTGCCAAATTCCTTTGCATCAAAAGCAAGCATCGATAAATGCTGTGATGTTCCCGGCGCGGCTACGGAATAAAGTATCGATTTATCAAATGCCGTGCTGAAATAAATTCCCTGAGTTTCAAGTTTTAAGACTTCTGATACTTGATCTTTTATTGGCTTCGCTTTTAGCGCAGTTATCTGTTCGGCGGTCAGCTTCCCTTTTCCTTTCCAATGGTCGCACGCTTTATTAAAACGGCCATCCCATAATTTTTGTGTGTGAGAATAGCTTCTCCGCGCCGAATCCGCGGGATCGGCAGGCGTTATGCTTATTCCTTTTTGCTTTGCTTCATTATATGCGGCTGTAAGCGCCTTTGCTGCAGCGGATTGCAATTCAACCGTTGTTCCGTTGAGGTCGATCCTCGAATGTCCGGTTTTTGTCTGAAATGCATCAACCTCGCTGTCGCTCGTAAACATTACCTTCGAAGGCGGTACGGCTTTAGTTAAGAATACCGCCCCGTATTCATTGAGAAGGCGCCGTTCGACATCGTTGCTTTCGTCGACAACTTCGTCGAGCTTGTATCCTTGTTGCGAGAGCTTTTGAACCAAGTTTGCTCGAAACCCCGTCGCACTTTTTGAACTGTCTTCATTCGAATCATTCATCGTTTTTGTATTGGAATCATCGTCGGCCAAACCCGCATTATTTGCAGAATTTGAGTCATCCTTTGAGGGATCTGTAATGTCCGAAGTTTCACGCCCATTATTCTTGAGGCTGTAGTCAGTATTCGCAACCGGTTCGTAACATGCAGTAAAAACCGATGCGAGGATCATTGCGAAAAATATAGTTTGCCAGATCGGCGGGATTTGTTTCATTTAAATAGATAATAAAACGAACCTGGTAAAATAGTAAATCGGTACGTTTTATATTTTAATACAAGTTGTTAGTCTGAACCGGAATTTATCCTGTTTTTTTCGATATTAAAGAATGAACATACAGCAGATCAAGGAAATAGTATCAACGTACGAAAAGTATGACTGGACACTCCGCGTTTTTTTGTTAACCGCGGAATCAATGGCTCGATTTGGGGCAGAGATCCCGGAGCTTTACGTGTCTGCAAAAATTCGTGATTCAATGATCGATGCGGCGTGGTTTTCCCGACCGTCAAAACATGATCGCGAAGCTTGGGAATTACGGGCACTTCGAGAGCAGCCTTTTGCACTTATTGAAACATTTCCGAATGATATGGATGAAGGTTCGCGCGAAGAAATCCGAAATGAAATGGAAACCCGTCTGGCCGGTTCTACATCGTAGAAATAGGCAATTTTTGCCGCTTTTTACGACACATTTTATGGTTGCCAAGATGTTTTTTGAGTGATAGTCTCTTTTTGAAATGATGATCAAGAATTTTGGTCGGCAAGTTGAAACCGCATGGAAAAATTTGCGACCGATGACAAAAGAAATGTTAGTAAGGGTTTTAACGCCCAATAAGAAGCCCGCCGTAAAGCAAAATTTCTCATATGACGCTCATTCGGACTGGGAACTTAGCAGTCTGCTCGATGCTCTCGACGAAAAGGCTGCAAATTTAAAATCCAAAAAGCCGACGCCAAAACTCGCTGAAGTAAATCATCTGGCGGAGGTCTGCGCAAGTGTTTTGGAAGCAAAAACAGAATCCGCCGAGATCTTTATCCAGCTTTCAAAGAGAGCCCTGACAAAACACGATTACGTAAAGATCGATAAGCTTTCTGATATTTTATTTGAGCGCTATTCGGCAAGCGAAGTAGCAGAAGTGATCCGGCAAACAAACATTCCGCAGATTCGTGCGATAGCCTATGAAACGCTGGCGGTGATGCCGACCTCTTCGATCAAACCGCTCGTAAAGGATCCGCTCTATTTTGAGATAGCCTGTAATGTACTTGAGCAGCAGGCAGTAGAATTTGACAATGAAGAAGCCGGATTGGTACTCGAAAGTATGGCTGCGGATTTTACGTTCAATCAAAATTTTTAATAAAAGATCAACTGTCGTTTTAGCCGAGGATCTTTCCAGAGATCCAAAAACTTCCGTTTATTATCTGTCCGGCCTTTGGTTCAACCTTTACAAGATTCGGATCTGCGACGACATCGATCTCTCCGCCTAAAGTTTCGATCAAAAACCAGTAAAACTTTTCGTACGTAAAACCATTGGTTCGCAAACCAAATTCCTTTATCTCACCAGTAATTTGACCGTGGGCCTGCGGTGGGATCACTTCTTCGGCAACTTCTGCAATTTTACCGTCTAATCCGAAAAGCCCGCTGGCGATAAACGATCTTGTCGATACAGTTTGATCGCCCGCATTTACTTTTAGAAAGTCAGCTTCGTTTTCGTAGATCCAGAAATTATTTGAAGCAAAAGCCGTAAGCTGCACATCGGCGATTATTGGAAGGTTGATCTTTTCATGTAGACGGAAATCCGGCATATCAAAAACTATTTTGTGGTCGCCGGCTTCGCCCGGATTCGCAGCGTTTTCGGGATTTGCCCAACCGTAAAATGCTCCGTCGAGTTCTGAAGTGTCCCGCTCTATCCCTTTCATTAATCCGATCTTCCTACGGCTTTTGCCCCAAAAAGCGGGATTAAAGCCAATAATGTCCTGTGCAGAATCCGCCTGAAGAAACAACTCCGCACCCGACTCATCGCTAAAAAGATAATAGAATCCGCGCGGCGGACACGGGATCTGAGTGAGTTCCAGCATCACTTTCATCAAGATGTCGTTTACATCTTTATCGCTTTTCACGGGAAACCCGATATCTGATAAATTGCTCATAAAAATACTCGCCGGATCTCGTTTGACGCTGCCCAAAACGCTTCAAACTGATCCGCCTAATTAACTCAATTCTTTTGATCGTTTTTTTCTTTATCTACTTTAGGATTGTTTTCCGATTCGCTAATTTTCGCCGGATCTGACCCGCTTTTCGGTTCCTTTGAGGCTTCTTTTTCGGCTTCTTCTTTTGCGCGCTTTATTTCTTTTTTCCCAAATCCCCAACGAAATGGCGTCGGCAGCCAGGCCGTTCCGAAAACCCGGACACCAACGTACATCATCGGAGCTCGAAATTTGTTTTTCCAACCGCCTTTGGATTTCACGCAACGATAAAGACGCTTGTCAGACCTGTGCCTTTCGGAGAAAGAACCGCCTTTGAAATAATCGAGGTCATGCGCCTCGCAGCACT
>JBGTEI010000233.1:0-2823 GCA_041747875.1 Pyrinomonadaceae bacterium
GACAAATGTGTTTTTTATAGTTTTCATCTTTTTTCGGTTTTTTTTATGCTATTTCATAGATGCGAAAAAACTCGCAAAAGTTTATCTATAATACAAACATAAACAAAAAACGCCGTGAAACCATAGATTCCACGACGTTTCGGATGAAAAATTCCTTGATCATCACGAGACGAAATCTAATTCCACCTTATGCGGGATTATTCCCTTTTCAACACCACGCTGAAGAAGGAGTTTTACCCCTTCGCGTCCGCGGTCGCCATAGTCAAGCGTCAACTTATTAACCCACATTGCCACGAATCGATCTGCCAATTCCGGCGGCATGTCGCGTGCAAACTGCATTGCGTAAGCCAATGCATCTTCGCGATTATCGAGCGAGTATTGGATGCTCTTATGAAGATGTGTTGAAACTTCCCGCATCAGATCTTCACCGAGATCGCGCCGGATCACATTTCCGCCCATAGGCAAGGGAAGCCCGGTTTCTTCAAACCACCATTCGCCGAGGTCGAGGATCTTATCGAGTCCGATCTGCTTATAAAAGAGCTGTCCTTCATGGATCAGCAATCCGGCGTCAAACTTTCCTGCCAGAACAACATCGATTATTTCATCAAACGGAACTACTTCGTACTCAAAATCCTGATTGTAGATCCGCATCGCAAGAAAAGCGCTGGTCAATTCACCCGGAATCGCTATTTTCATTCCGGAGATATCTGCCTTGTCACGCGGCTCTTTTGAAACCAGGATCGGGCCGTAATTATCACCAATGCTAGCGCCGTGCGGCAAAAGAGCATATTTATCACAAACGTACGCATAAGCATGAAAACTTATCGCTGTGACGTCAAAAACGCCGTTTTTGGCATCTTCATTGAGGGATTGGATGTCCTTGAGTGTGTGCTCGAACCTCAAACCATCAGTTTCAAGTTTATTTGTCGCTAAGCCATAAAACATGAAGGCATCATCCGAATCCGGAGAATGCGCGACAGTTATAGTTCTTGTTGCTTTTGCTTCTTCCATAAAAATTAAATCATTCCGTAGAAAACATTTGTGTCGTATTGAATTCGTATTCTACCCTTTTCCTCAAATCGGGAAAAGAGAGTAAATAAGGTTTTTACCATCTCAGCGAATCCTGCATCAGTTTCGGAAGGCATATAGGACGACGAGAGCAAACGCCCTTTCAACCCTTCAAAATCAAGGATCTGTTCGTTTGATAACGTGAATACCGAAAATGGCTTTTCGAAAGATGTTTCGATGGATTCTCTTGTGATTTGATCGTGTCTGACCTTTCCATAATCGGTGCCGTATTCGATCAAAAAACGTTCATAGTCACGCAAAAAGTTGTTTGAGTCAAGTTGTCGTTCGTTCCAAACCAGACACAAAAAGCCATCTTTTCTTAAAATTCTTTTAAATTCCAGTCTTGCCTTCGGATTATCAAACCAGTGAAATGCCTGAAATGCGGTAATTATGTCGATGCTTTCCTCGTTCAAAGTAGTACTTTCGGCAGCTCCTTCCACTCCAATAAAATTATCGTAACCGGAAAGCAGCTCTTTCGCGGCATTTCTCATGGCGGCATTTGGTTCAACGCCGTATACTACATTTCGATTTTCAAGAAACAGTTTTGAAGAAATTCCGGTTCCCGAACCAATATCCGCAACTACTGACGCCGGCGTTAGATCGATTTTGCGGGATAATTCTTGAATTATTTCAGCCGAGTAACCCGGACGGAACTTTATGTAGTTTTCTACACGGTTTGAGAAACGATTAATAGGATCAGCCATTTAGTCGCCTGCTATGAATGCCGTCATTTTCCAGATGCCCTTTAGTTTTTGAAAACACGCGCGGTATCCGATCGGACTTCGGACATATCTTGAAACAATAAATCCGGTTTTCCCTCCGAGAGTTGTTACTTTTACCCAGACATAAGAATTCTCATTTTTCCCATCATCGGCCGAGTTTTGATAGTCGGTCTTTATTACGTTATAGGATAAATTTGCGATAACCGGCGCGGACAAATTTGGCGCAGCCCGCAAGTTTACGTTTTCGCCGAATACCAGCGAATATTCAAAAGCGTCGAGATCTTCAGGAAAAACCATAAAGCTGAATGGTGCGCAAAAAGTCTTTTGGCTTCCTTCTTCTTTAAAGAATGCGCCTCCATTTGTTATTACCGTCAGAAATTCTTCCCAGAAAGCGCTGTCTTTTTGCCCGATACGCCAATTGGTTTTGAAGTTCTCTTTTCCGTCATCACCGCCGAAGCTATTTTTAATGTCCGGATCGACTATGCTAAGGATAAAACTTTGGTTTTTTGTTTTCGTCGCCTCGATGAGTTTTGTCCGAAAGGCAATTAATGATGCATCGTTTTTTGCCTCATCGACCGGCAAAACATATCTTTCCTGAGCAAGGCTATTTAAAGAAACGATCGGCAAAAACAGTAGAAAGCAAATAAATTTTCGAGACTTCAACATAATTTATTCGGCCGGGAGCATTTTCTGCCCCGTCCATGCAGTTTTTTTCGAATGCGGTATATCAAACTGATCCAGAATTCGAAAACAAAAATGATCTACAAGTTCTTCAATTGATTTCGGGCGGTGATAGAACCCCGGCGATGCGGGAATTATGGTTGCTCCGGCCCGCGAAAGTTTTAACAAATTTTCGAGATGGATCGGACTAAAAGGCGCTTCCCGGGGAACGACGACAAGTTTTCTGCCTTCCTTAAGTGTAACGTCTGCCGCTCTGTGAATAAGGTTTGTTCCCGCTCCGCTAGCGATCGCTCCAAGTGTTCCCATCGAACACGGTACGATTATCATGCCAGCTTGTTTTGTAGATCCCGAC
>JBGTEI010000234.1:0-3871 GCA_041747875.1 Pyrinomonadaceae bacterium
CAATTTCTCATCGATCAGCGCATTCGGTCCGTGTTTCATCTCGCCTGCCGGATATCCTTCCGCGTGAATATAGGAAATTTCTTTGAGTTTGAGTGCACCTTCAAGCGCGACGGGGAAATTAATGCCGCGTCCTAAGTATAGAAAATCCTGCGAACGGAAAAACTCTTTTGATATTTCTTCAATATTATCTGCGTCGCTTAAAAGATGTTCGATCTTGAGCGGAAGCTCGGCGAGTTCCTGCGCGTGATGTTTGGCTTCTTCGGCATTCAGCTTCCCACGAAGTTGTCCGAGATAAAGTGCGAATAAATAGATCGCGATCATTTGCGACGTAAATGCCTTCGTTGATGCAACACCGATCTCAGGTCCGGCGTGTGTCAATATCGTCCCGTCAGCTTCACGCGTGATCATCGATCCCTGAACATTACAGATCGCAAGAACTTTACAGCCGGCAGATTTTGCTTCGCGCATTGCGGCAATTGTGTCGGCAGTTTCACCGGATTGCGAAATTACTAAAAGCAGATCGGTTTCACGCAATACCGGATTTCTATAACGAAATTCTGACGCGTAATCTACTTCAACCGGAACGCGCGCTAATTCTTCGAGCATATATTTGCCCGCGATCCCAGCGTGCCAACTCGTACCGCAAGCCGCGATCTTTATTGAAGTTACATTCTGGAAATCCTCTTCCGAGATATCCATTTCATCGAGATATACTTTTCCATCGTCAAGCGAAACACGTCCTCTTACCGTATCGCGAACCGCGCGCGGCTGCTCATATATTTCCTTGAGCATAAAATGCTTAAAGCCGCCCTTTTCAGCCATGATCGGATCCCAGGTGATGCGCTGCTGCTTTGGTTCGACGACGTTTCCGTCAAAATCCGTAACGCGCACAGAATCTTTTGTAAGCACCGCAATTTCTTTTTCGCCGAGATAAAATACGTCTCTTGTATGCTGCAAAATTGCCGGAATATCTGATGCGACAAAAAATTCGCCGTCGCCCAAACCGATTACAACCGGCGGTCCTTCACGAACTGCGATTATCATGTCAGGCTCATCGACCGAAATAATTGAAAGAGCAAAAATACCGCGAAGTTCTTTTACCGCTTTTCGAACAGCTTCCTCAAGCGAGAGACTTTCGGATTCGACGTAATATCCGATGAGATGTGCGACCACCTCGGTATCAGTTTCGGTCTTAAATTCGCTCCCGAGTCCGACAAGTCGTTTTTTGAGATCAAGATAATTTTCGATAATGCCGTTGTGAACAACGACAATTTTCCCCGATTGATCGCGGTGCGGGTGCGCATTTTCTTCCGTTGGACGCCCGTGAGTTGCCCAACGCGTATGACCGATCCCGTAGTTCCCATCAAGAGGATTGAGACGGATCGCCTCTTCCAGATTACGCAATTTTCCTTCAGCGCGTCGCAACGTCAGTTGATTATTTTCATCAACTACAGCAATTCCCGCCGAATCATATCCGCGATATTCGAGTTTTCGTAATCCGTCAATTATCAACGGGACGACTTGTTTATTTCCAACGTATCCAACAATTCCACACATAGTTTTAATTAGTAACAAGTTAACAGTGACTAGTGACAAGTTTCTCCTCGCCGACAATCGCACAAACTTACTTCGTATCTTGCAGTGTCAAGTACTTCGATAATCCCAACATCATTCTTGATACATTTCCGATTTCATCTTTCAATTCCATATAGTGCTCAGTAGCAAGGTATCCGAGGTTGAAGGCAATCAACAATTCTGTTTCCAACTCGCTAGATGAGCCTTGAGCAATCGATAAGAATTGTCGATATTCTTTTCTTGTCTGTCTTGCCGAACCTTCCGCAATATTCGCGGGAATTGAAACCGCAGATCGTCGAATCTGGGACGTTAATAGATATTTCTCATCGATGGGGAACGACTTTGTCAATTCATAAATCCTCGTGACCAACTTTATTAAACGGATCCAAATATCAAGTTTCTCATGAGGTCTCATATCTGCCAACTTCTTGCTACTTGTCACTTGTCACTCATCACTCGTCACCTGTCAACGACTTAATAACTCTAGCAGGTGCCCCAACTGCAAGTTTATTCTCCGGAACATCTTTTGTTATGATGCTTCCAGCACCCGTCGCCGCGCCGTCGCCAACTTTTACAGGAGCAATGAGCATTGTATCCGAACCGATCCTCACATCATCGCCGATCTCGGTTTTATGTTTGTTTTTTCCGTCGTAGTTACAAGTGATCGTTCCCGCGCCGATATTTGAATTTTCCCCAACAGTCGCGTCGCCCAAATAAGTGAGATGATTAGCTTTAGAGCCTTTACCAAGTGTCGTATTCTTCATTTCGACAAAATTGCCAACCTTTGCGCCGTCTTTCATTACGGCCTTCGGACGGAGGTGTGCAAATGGTCCGATGTTGCAATTGCCGCCGACTTCGGCGTTTGTGATCACACAATTATCAAGTATCGAAACGGCATCTCCGATGATCGAATCCGCGATCCTTGTTCCCGAACGGATCGTGCAATTTTGGCCAATAGTCGTCTCGCCTTCGATCGACACGTTTGGGAAAATGACCGTATCCTTTCCGATCACCGTGGCAGCGCTGACGTAAACACTTTTCGGATCAATAAATGTAACGCCATGATCCAGCATCAACTTCGAAATGGTTCGCGCGCGCAAAACATTTTCCATCCCGGCAAGCTGCACACGGTTATTTATTCCTTCGATCTCGGATTCGTCGTTAAGCTTATAAATTGAAACCGCGTCGCCATTTTCCTTTAATATCGTCGGGACATCGGTCAAATAATATTCACCCTGCGCATTATTATTTTGAACTTTCGCAAGTGCTTCAAAAAGTTTTATCGTGTCAAAACAATAGATCCCGGAATTGATCTCCTTTACCGCCAATTCTTTTACGCTGCCGTCCTTTTGTTCAACTATACGTTCAAAACCGCCCGCAGCATCTGAAATAACACGTCCATATCCGGAAGGATCTTTTAATTCCACGGTCAGGATCGTACAAGCCGCGCCTTTTCCACGATGTGTTTTGTGCCGGTCTATTAATGCAGACAGGGTTTTGGCTTTGATCATCGGGACGTCACCGGAGAGCACCAAAAGAGTTGAGTCTTTATCTTCAAGCATTTCGCGGGCAGAATTTACCGCATCGCCGGTGCCGAGTTGGGATTTTTGCCAGGGAAATTCCGCGTGGTTTTCATCAATTTCTTCAAGCACCGCCGTCCTTACGTCTTCACCCTGATGACCGATCACGGTATAAACTTTTCGCGGAGCGAGTGAAACTGCGGTTCTGCATACATGTCCGATCAGCGGGCGGCCGTCGATCTGATGTAAAACCTTTGCAAGATTAGAACGCATCCTGGTTCCAAGCCCAGCTGCAAGGATCAAAACGTCAAGGGGTTTTTCGTTGGAGTAATTGCTTTCCATATTTTCTTGATTATTGAGCGAAGAGTGCCTCCAATCTGGAACGCATACTATGCATTTGAGGTTGCTGAAGGGCGCAAAGCATTACGACCTGCGCGAGTTTTACAGCATTGTGACGGATCTTTTCACCGCCATCCAAAAGGTTACCATAAATGATCTTCACGCCTTCGATCGTTTCAGGTGAGATCGATCCCGACAAGCCTATCTGTTTTGCGCCCTGATCCATGTATTTTTCTGCCTGTGCGCTGCTTACCGGATGATCATTTACGATCACATAATCAAATTCGATCTCCGGTACGTATTTAGAGATGATCTCCAGATGATCACGCGCTGTTAAGCCTTCGGTTTCACCCGGCTGCGTCATCAGATTACAAATAAAAACTTTTATTGCTGAAGACGCCGCGATCGCTTCCGCAACACCTTTTACAAGTATCGGC
>JBGTEI010000235.1:0-12762 GCA_041747875.1 Pyrinomonadaceae bacterium
ATGTTATTTTCCGTAGGAATTCTGTGGTATTACCGAAATATAGTTGAGGGAAATGCGAATGCTGATCCTATTCAATCCGCTGACGCAGCCGCTACCGCAGTCGACGCACCTCCGCATGGGATAAGCAGTCAGGATGAAGCAAACACAGCGAAATCAGCCTTGATGAACGCCGTTCCGGATTCAAAACGAGTTTTAGCACTATTGGTGATCTTTGCGATCGTCATCGTTTTTTGGATGGTCTTTCATCAAAACGGATCGACTTTAACATACTGGGCAGACGACAATACGGCCTGGAATGTGACGGGTACTATTTCCAATTCGATCAATCCATTCTGGATCATCGTACTGACTTTTCCGCTTGTTTGGTTTTGGGGATTCCTTGATAAACGCGGAATGGAGCCTTCAACGCCGACAAAAATGGCGATCGGAATGACCCTGACCGGAATTTCGTTCTTTGTTTTGTATTTTGCGGCGACCCAAGGTGAGGGCCAAAAACCGACGGCTGAACAACTGCGCTCCGGTTCGTTTAGGATAAATGAACGTGTCGTGACGGATCTTGAAGCCGAAGGGGTTCCAAAAGACGTTCTCGAAAAGCTGATGGCAGCGAAGGACGGTGACGACAAGAATCTGATAAACGATGTGAAGTTTGCCGCTTCCGAGGATGAGGTCACGAAGCAAAAGGTGACCGGAGAAGATAACCTTATTACTGCGATCGACAGGGTCGCTCCGGGTGAAGGTACAAAGCATAAGGAGAAATTCCTTTCGGCCGCTTACCTTTTTCAAGTTTCTCCATTCTGGCTGCTTTTGGCGTACGCGATCATTTCACTTGGCGAACTGATGCTTTCACCGATGGGCTTATCGCTTGTTTCAAAAGTTGCGCCGATTCGAATGCGCGGACTCTTAATGGGCGGCTGGTTTGTCGCAACGGCAATCGGAAACAAGCTGACGATGATCGGGATCTATTGGAGTATCTGGTATCAATCCAGCTTCTTTATTATTCTTGGATCGATGGCATTGTTTATGGCAGTCGTACTTTTCTTACTTCTGAAACCGCTCAAAAAAGCGATGCCGGGAGTTTGATCAGGATACGGAATTAGAAACTCCGTTAGGTGCACTGAAATTGTTAGAGACCATAGATCGCTTTCTATGGTCTCTTTTTTATATGTTTTAACGCGACGTATCAGGCAATGAGTTTTTCGTAAATTATAAAAGCGCCGAGAGCAAAACTAAAGATACCCGCAGCTCCCAGGATCGTTTTATTGAGCGCAGTAAACTTCCCCGCCGTTAAATGAAGCGGTAAGCCGATCAAAAGGCTCATCAGCATCATCCCGCCGATCGAACCCGCGCCAAATATCAAAATATAGAGCAGTGCGACAAACGGCGAGGCAATTGTCGGAACGATCAAAAGCATCAGCGCAGCGCTTCCGGCGAGTCCGTGAACCATCCCAATAACGATCGCACGCGGACTAAACTTAATAATGTGGTGGGTTTTTTCTTTAGCCTCTTTTTCATGTGCGTGGATATGGATGTGTTCGTGCCCTTCGTGCTCGTGCTTGTGAAGATGTATAGTGTCCTTTTTCAGCAATTTGCGGAGCGCATTTAAACCTAGTGCTACCAGCATTACCCCGACTATCGCTTCGAGTTTTGCCTCGACGCTTTCAGATATCTGCAGTTTTAGAAAAACAACCAAAGCTCCGATCAGCAATAGCGATATCGTGTGGCCAACGCCCCAAAATCCGCCGATGATCGTCGAACTAAGAATGTTCCTCCTTTCCGCCACGATCGTCGATACCGCGGCTAAATGGTCTGCTTCTATCGCATGTTTCAATCCGAGAAGAAAGCCGAAAAAAAGAAGCGCCATTATTGATAATTCCGCATTTGGTTCCATGTTTTTATATTTTGCCGCCCATTGATCCTATCTTAAAATTTATTTTCTCACTCGTCGAAATTTCCGCGCCCTGCTTTTGGATCGAATGGACTTTCCAATTTTCGAGTGTGTCCGGAAAATCTGTTCTGAAATGTCCGCCGCGAGATTCTTCCCGCCAAAGCGCCGCCTTAGTTACCAATTTTGCGAGCAATACAAAATTTCTGGATGCACCGGACAAGTTTGATCCCGATATCTGCCGAAATTCTTCGAGCGCCCGCTTGAGCGATTCCAGATCACGAGTTATTCCGACGCGCTCCCACATTACACGTTTTACCCGTTTTTTAACCGCAGTAGCGATCTCTTCAGAATGCGGCCGCCGAACCCGCTGTTTTGAAATTTCGGTTTCTGTTACGTTTCCATCTTCATCTGATTCCTGAGGTTCGTTTTCATTTGCAACCCCTCCGTCTTTGAAATCTGAAATTTGAAATTTGAAATTCTTCGTATCATCTATCGCCGCCATTCCCGACCTGGCCCCAAAAACCAATCCCTCTAAAAGTGAATTCGATGCTAAACGATTTGCACCGTGGACACCCGTGCATGTCACCTCTCCGGCAGCGTATAGCCCTTCAACGGTAGTTCTGCCCCAGAGGTCTGTTCTGACGCCGCCCATACAATAATGCGACGCCGGTGAAACCGGAAGAAGATCCTTCGAAATATCGAGCCCAAAATGTTTGCATGTGTCGTAGATCTTTGGGAAACGGTGTCTGAGAAATTCTTCCCCTTTGTGGGTGATATCGAGATAGACCGTTCGCGTTCCGGTTTTACGCATTTCGGTGACGATCGAACGCGAAACAATATCACGCGGCGCTAGTTCTAAGCGATCGTCATAATCTGACATAAACCGTTTGCCGTGCGCATTTCTAAGTATCGCACCTTCTCCGCGCATCGCTTCAGAAAGCAGGAACCGAGGCGCATTTTCGAGATTCAGAGCTGTCGGATGAAACTGCACAAAATCCATGTCCGCGATTTCCGCTCCGGCAAAGTACGACATTGCCATTCCGTCTCCGGTTGCGACAGGAGGATTTGTCGAATGCTGATAAAGCTGTCCGGCGCCGCCGGTACAGAGGATCACGGCTTTTGCAAAAACATCGCGCGGAGTCTTAAGGATCGGATCGAGAAATCTTACGCCAACACATCTTTCATCACGAACGATCAAACTCTCTACATGCGCAAAAGGCAATAAATTTATTGTCTTTTCCTGTCTCGCCCGAGCGATCAGCGCACGGACGATCTCCTTTCCCGTCGAATCGCCGTGAGCGTGCAGAATTCTGCGTCTTGAATGTGCCGCTTCCCGGGTAAATACTAATTTTCCGCCTTCACGATCAAATTCCGTTCCCCATTCAATAAGCTGTTTTATGTATTTTGAGCCTTCTACTACAAGTGTTTCGACCGCCTTTTCGTCGCAAAGTCCTGCACCCGCAATAAGTGTGTCATCTTCGTGGAGTTCGGCATTGTCGTCATCAGAAAGAACAACAGCAACGCCGCCCTGTGCCCATTCTGTGTTCGAATCGCTCGTTTTTGACTTTGTAAGCACAGAAACTTTCGCGCCCGTCTGAGCGAGTTCTATCGAGGCGCGGAGTCCGGCGATCCCGCTGCCGATAACGATAAAATCAGTTTCCAAAAACATTAAGAAAAATTTAACAAATTAAACATCAAAAAGCACCTTGATCTGTCATAAGACAGATCAAGGTGCTTTTAATTATTCTCCGGGTCGTTTAAGCGCTTTCGCCTTCGCTTTGCGGAATTGATAGTTCTTGACCAGGATGGATCAAATCGGGATTATCCAATTTGTCACGATTGGCTTCGAAAATCGACTGCCAGCTTACGCCGTATTTTGCTCCGATCTTGCTCAGCGAATCGCCTGATTGAACGGTATACGTTGTAGCAGTGTCAGCTTCCAGACTATTGACGTTTAAGACAAGATCGCCAGAACGAAAATCCGGATCGATTTTCGCATATTCATCCCATAGCTGCTGCTTTCCTTCAGCCGTCGGAACCGTACCTTCAATGTGCAGCACATCGTCGCCTTCGTTGACATTAAGATCCGCAATTCCAAGACTTCCTGCCAAATCGATCAATGATTGATATTTATCTACTAACATTTTATTTTCCTCCTAACTACTACTTCGATGTGAGTTGATTCTCAACCTTTTTCGGTTTCGCTTCATTTGCAGCCATTACGCATTCGGCCATTTTGGCTTTGCTTGCAACCGAACCACGCAATGTAGCTACGCCGTCTTTTACTTCAACTGTAGCGCCGTCACATCCTTTTTTCTTAAGTGCATCCTCAAGTTTTGTTTTTAGCTCGGGATCTTCAGCAGACGCTGCGGGTGGGGGCGGTTTAACGGTTACTTCATTCGTTACCGACTTAATACCCTCAACTTTCGCTAATGACTCAGCTTTCGCCTTTGCGGCATCATCAGCAACTTCGCCTTTGATCGTCGCAATGCCGTCTTTAACTTCGACGGTTACTCCGGATGTAGTAGCGTCCGCGGTGATCGCGTCGCTTGCAGCTTTGCTGAGATCAGCATCGCTTTTTCCACCACAGCCTACGATAAATAGTACCGACAAAACTGTGACGATCGTTAAAAATTTGATTTTCATTCTTTCCTCCTGAAAACTAACTAATTCCTTGTAATTTTAAGTAGTGAAATTTGGGGATAAATTCATCAATAATCCCTTTTGAAAGACAGAAATATTGCTCTCATATTGTAATTATTAATTTCACCGAACTTACTTCTATATTGAGCTTTTGTCAAATTTAATGTCATTAAATTTCGACGGCTAGCGCTCTGCAATCTGCAAATATTCATTCGCGATCTGCTTCGCTATATCATAAGAATTGTTGCCCGGTTTTATTACAAAATGCCAGTCAGCCAGACAATAGAATCTTTCGCGTTCCGCAAATAACATTTTCGCCCTTGCCTTGTCTTTTGCAAGAGGTCGTTCAAATCTTGAAAGCCTGATGTTTCTCCAACAATGTTCAAAAGTAGATTCGAGCCAAATACTTGTATTTTTGTAAGCCGAGATCAGCTCGCGGTTCCTTTCTAGAGTCCACGCACCGCCGCCGAGTGAAATAATACATACACCGGATTCCAAAACCTCATTTAGATAACTGGTTTCGATAACACGAAACGCACCCTCCCCGCCGGATTTAATAATATCCGCGATAGTTCGCTTTTCCTGATCAGCGATAAAGTCGTCAAGATCTGCCCGTTCCTCTCGAATCAAATAGGAGAGGTGCCGTGCAATGGTAGTTTTTCCAACCCCCATAAATCCCGTCAGTATTATTCTTCGCTTTCCGGTGTTCATTCAGGATCTCGTGTGGTCAATCGCCCAATAACGTCAAAAAAATCTGGAAAGGAAACATTAACACAGTCCGCATCGATGATCTCCGTCTCACCATTTGCAGCGAGTGCGGCTATCGCAAACGCCATCGCGATCCGATGGTCACCGAATGAATCAACGCTTGCACCGGTCAAATGAGAGCGTCCGACCCGAAAACCATCTTCAAATTCCTCGACGACAGCGTTCATCCGTTTTAAGTTTTCGACAACGGCTGAAATACGGTCTGATTCTTTGACGCGGAGTTCACCTGCGTCCCGAACTTCCATCCCGCCATTCATTTGTGTTCCGAGAATTGCCAAAACCGGAATTTCATCGAGGATATTTGCGATCACTTCACCGCTAAAGATCACCGGTTCGGTCCTTGCGATCAACTCTTCGGAATAATAAATATGAATATCAGCGATCTTCTCGTTGTTTTGTGTACGCACATTTTCTATCCCGATCTTTGCACCACATTTGTTCAATTCATCGATAAATGCTGCGCGCGTTGGATTTAGTCCGACACTTTTTAGCTTCACGTCCGAGCCCGGTAAAATACTGGCTGCCACGACAAAAAACGCTGACGAAGAAATGTCTGATGGAACCCGGATATTTTTGGCCGTTAATTCGGAATTCGCGTCGATCGTTACTTCATAGAGAAACTCACCATTCGTCTCAGTCACCTTTTCTGTGATCGCGGCTCCGAGATAGCTAAACATAAGTTCCGTATGATTTCGTGACGACGAGACTGCCGCCTTCGATGGCGGATCAAAAACAATAGTCACACCGTCTGCGTTTAAGCCGGCAAGAAGTATTGCACTTTTTAGCTGGGCGGACGCGACGGGCAGCGAATAATTTATCGCGCGCAATGGATTCTTGCCGGTGATCTTTATAGGCGGTATTCCGTCACGGGTTTCGATCTGTGCTCCCATCTCGCGCAATGGTTTGGCGATCCGCTCCATCGGACGTTTTGACAACGACTCATCCCCGAAAAGCTCCGATTCAAAAGCCTGACCGGCAAGAACACCGGCTAAAAGCCTCATCGTTGTTCCGCTATTTCCGCAATCGAGCGGTTTTGATGGTTTTTTTAATCCGGCTTTTCCAACCCCGTTTACAAGTACCTGATTTCCATTTCGCTCTACACGAACCCCCATTTCGCTCAGACATTCAAGGGTCGAAGTACAGTCTTCACTCGTCGAAAAATTGTCAATAATGGTTTCGCCTACCGAGAGCGCAGAAAAGATCGCGGCCCGGTGAGAAATTGACTTGTCGCCGGACAAATTGACTTCGCCGACCACTGAATCTGAGGGTAAAATTTTCATTAGCAATAATTCTTTGGCATCAAACGGACTTCTATGTTCTTGACATAAACCTTAATAAAACGCAAACTTAGGACGAATCTACATATTATATTTACCTAAATAATTTACGAAAGCCTTGAGCGGAAAACAGATGAAATTTTCGATCTCTAGTAAAATCGCAGATATTGATTCTGCTGTAGTCAAAACAGTAAGCTTTGCGAAAGAAATTGGTTTTAACGAAGATGCGATCTTCGGAATAGATATGGCGGTGCGGGAAGCGGTAGCAAATGCTGTAAAGCACGGAAATAGTCTTGATGAAAGTAAATCGGTAGACATTGCACTTCGCGATCTTTCTGATGGGCTTGAGATAACGGTCAGGGATTTTGGAAAAGGTTTTGAGGTCGAAGATGTTCCGGATCCAACTAATCCGGAGAATCTACTCAAGGCAAACGGCAGGGGCATATTATTTATGCAGAATTTTGTTGATATTGTTGAATGGCATAACCACCCCGATGGCGGTATGATCGTAAAAATGGTAAAAAATCATTGATCGGTTTTGTTTCGAATAGACTTTTTTGATAGATTTCGACTAATATTTGCATTCAAACGATTAAAAATAAACGAGGAGATAAAAATGGCAGATCTTAACATTTCAGAAAGACAGGCAGGCGACGTGACGATTCTCGATTTGAGCGGGTAAGTGACGATCGGTGAAGGAAGTGTCGCACTTCGTAACACCATTCGCAGACTGCTTGGCGAAGGCAAGAAGAATATATTGATGAATCTCGGAACGGTTGGATATATCGATTCGAGTGGAATCGGCGAGCTGGTTTCGAGTTTTACAGCGGTTAATAAAGAAGGCGGAAGCTTGAAACTTTTGAATCTCACGCAAAAAATTCAAGATCTTCTTGCGATCACCAAGCTGCTTACAGTTTTTGATACCTTTGACGATGAAGGTGAAGCACTTGCAAGCTATGCCTGAAACGCAATTTTGGCGTTTTTGAGATTTATTGATATGAGGATGAAAGATACATTTAGTTATGTCTTTCGTCCTTTTATTTTTGTACTTAGAAAAGCATCTTTGCAAACTTTCATTGCATCCTTAATCAAAGCAAAGACGCAATCTAGGCAACATTTTCTAACCCCTTTCTAACAGATTGCTTAGATTGTGTTCTTTGCGATATTTAATCGCTAATTTTTTTTGAAACGATGAACAAAGTCTTAATTTTTACACTTATTCTGATTGCGGCAGTCAGTGTGTCGGCGCAAACCGAAAAAACGGGCCTCGCTCTTGAAAACTACGGTGTTTCTATCTCTCCTGATAAACGCCTCGTAACGGTGCTCACGTCTTTGGAAGTTGCCGGGATCGAGACACAGCTTACGCAGCAAGGGAGCGATTTTCGGACCGCACTGCGGAGTGAATTTAAAGGCATTGATCCAAACTTGCGGCAGAAGTTAAGAAACTTCGTAGAGCAATTCAGAAAACGGCATCCGGGTGCGAGCGGCGCGGAAGTACTGGCGCCATTTATTACACTCGCTTATAGTCTTTCCGAAGCACCCTCGTTTAGCCCGCCTGAGCGTTCTATAGATCTTCCGGACGAGCTTTTGGAAGTACTCGATTATGCTGACCTGGTGTCCGAGTTTTACAAAGTTCGCGGCGTTTCAGAAAAAATTGATGACTTGTACAAAAAGAATTTGGGATTAGCCAATGATCTTCGCCCAGCGGCGCGTGAAATGGTTAGAGAGGTTTTGGATTACCTGAACACAAAGCCTGAGCTTCAATATGTCGAACAAATAAAGATCGGCGCCGCAAAGAAAAAGGGCAACAGCACGATTCAAAACGTAGAAAAACGTGTCCGTGACAGAAACTTCATAATTGTACCGGACTTACTAGCCCCGAAAGATTCGGTAAATTTTCTTAACATACGTGACAAGTATTATGCGATCGTTTCTCCCGACACGGATCTAAGCTCTTCAGAGGTACGTCGTGCATATCTTCAATTTGTCCTCGACCCGCTTGTATTAAAACATGCAAAAGCGATAAGTGATCACAATGCTGCGATCAAGGAATTGCTTGAAAAGCGAAGAACCGCCGGAGCAGCCGTTTCCCCTGACGTGTTTCTTGCCGTTTCGCGTTCGCTCGTTGCGGCGGCAGATATTCAGGAAGAAGAGTTTAGACGAACTCAGTTTGCCACGGCTCAGGCGCGAAGAAAAATTGACCTCTTAAAGGAAGATAACGATAAGAAAGCGGTTGTCGAAGAACTAAATCGGGTAAAAGCGATATTTTCGGATGAATCGACCCTACAGCTGTCAGAAAGTTATGAAAAAGGTGCGGTCCTCGCATTTTATTTCGCCGGGAAATTAAAAGGATCCGAGGATGCAGGATTTGATATTGCGAATTCATTGGAAAGCTGGATCATTGAAATAAATGGCAAAGCCGAGGCCGATCGGATCGCAGAAAATAAGAGTGCCAGAGATCGTGCCGTGGCCGAACGCGATAAACGACGAACTACAACCGTTGTAGAGACAACGTTGGTAAGTAATCCTCTTACCGAAGATCTTTTATCGATCGACAAAGATATTGACGCGAGAAAACTCGTCGAAGCAGAAAGATCGCTGACCGCACTACTTGAGAAATATCCGACGGGTGCCGTGCGCATATTTTATTCGCTCGGACGCGTGGCAAGCATATCAGCCGAAGACTTGACTGACGGAACTGAAGTTAACCGGCGTTTAATAAAGGCAAAGGACTACTTTGAAAAGGCACTTGGCGCCGTGACACCTTTAACCGATCGCGAACTCGTCACGCTGACGTACGTCTCGCTAGGCCGCATCTATGAATTTTATGATCAGAAAGATTATGCGGTAAAAATTTACGAAACCGCTATGAAGATCGGAAATGCGGACGGTGAAGGTTTTAAGAAGGCTTTTGAGGCAAAGCAAAAACTCATCAAGAATTAGTAAATGCGATAATAATTAACTAGCTTGTACTAATCGCGGTTTGCGGTAAAGTTTCGGGTACTTTATCGTAGTCGTTGCCAAAACCACGAGAAGCAGGAAAAAGAGGGAATTAGCATTTGTACGCAGCGGAAAATCAAAAAAGCTGTGTATGAGAATTCCAAAACAGCCTGCAAGAGCTCCGACAGCGACCCCGCGTCTAAATCGATTTGCAGACTCCCTGATCACACGAAGACTGTTTCTAAACAGCAGAAATAAAAAAGCAACAATACAACTTAGCCCAAGGATGCCGGAATCGGCAAAGATCTGAAGGTAGTCGTTGTGCGCCTGTTCAACACGCAGATTTCCGTCCCAGTCGTCGTAGCGCGTGAAGGCGACACCAAAGGATTCTAACCCCGATCCGAGTATCGGATTGTCTTTGATGATCTGAAGCGAGACGCTCCAAAAATGCAGTCGTCCGTTTGTAAAATCCGGTTGGCTGACATCCCCGATTCGGCGCACTGAGCCCTCTCCGAGCCAGACCACAGAAGTTAAAAGCACCGCTATCAACAAGACACTTCCGCCGATCAGCGTTAGGTTTCTCTTTAGTTTACTTCCCTCAGGCTCGCTACCATCTTCCTTAGTCCTTACGCTGATATTTACTAATACCAGAAATGCGATAACTCCTACCAGGCTTAAAAACCCGCCCCGTGAACCTGTGAAAATGATCGCGATCCCCATCAGAACAACCGCAATAATAAGCAGCAATCGCTTATCTTTCTCGATCGAATTGCCAAAGAGGAGCCCAAGCGTCAATCCGATCGTCATCTCCATCAATGCTGCAAAATGATGCTGGTTTACGTATGACGCAAACGGGTTCGCGTAGTCTACCTCACGCATTCCATAAATAAAATTCGGACTCGCAAGTCGCTGCAATACACCGACAAACGCAATTATCGCCCCGAAAATTACGATCGTATAGACAACTTTTCTTATTCGTTCAGGACTATTGACATAAACCAATGCAAGAGCAAAGAAGACCAGGAATACAACGAGTTTTAGGATCGCAAATTTCGTAGCAGTAGGATCAAGGGTTAACGCACGAGACGGATCTATGGAAAGCAAACTCGAAATCGTACTGTCCCCGCCAAATGGGAGGAGTTGGAACAAACCGATCAAAATAAGACCAAGTATCGGCAATTGCAAAAAACTCGTGTTGATCTGAAATTTGTTTGATCTCCAAACGTCTGCAAACCAAAAAATAAACGTCAGTCCAAATACCAGAGAGAGGATCGCAAACGTGCCGTTGCTTACAGCGCCAAAGATCACCGTCGCAAAAACAGGGATCGCGCACACCATAAAAAACATGATGCCCGACGTTATTGATCCCCTTTTTCTAATCTTGGTTTCCATAATTAATTTCGGAAATTCAAACCGTTAACGCTTACTACCGTTTACTTTATAGAGATATCATCAAACCAGAACTTTCCCGCGATCGGGCAGATCATGGATTCACATCCGGCGCGAGTCATGCGAATAATAATTCCCTCGCTTTCCTCAAGTGCAGTAAATTCCAGATTTAACTTTTCCCAATTCGCATTCGGCGATAATGGTTCAGATGTCGCTAAGACGTTCGGGCTGAACGCATCGACGACTTCCCATTTGACAGTCTCTTTTACGTCAACGTCAGACTTATAAAACAACTCCAATAAATAATTTTTACCACCTTCGATGACGACGGTCTGTGAGATCGGTCTAAAATCATCTCTATTGGTAATGTTGAAATTCACTATCAGACTTTGCAAGCCGCCGTGCTTCTGATCGCGCGTCAGATTGATCTGCGGCTTTTGGCCCGGAGCGATCTCCCAATCAAACAATTCCGGCTTCTCCGTCCTGACATTCATTTCAAAGCCGCCGTTTGTAACTTGTTCAAACTTACTCTTTGCCGACTCATGATCCGAGATCTGTGACTTGACGGCAAGTGCCCATCGGAATTTTCGCCCATTAATGAAATATTGAAGGATCTGTAGTGAGTCAACCTTAAATTCACTTTTCAGACCCGTCTTTGGAAGCGATTCCCATACCCCATATGCATCCGCGTAACGTTCCTGTTTCGCCAGAAATAGCGCCAATGATGACTTTACTTTGGCCGAATCTCCAATTGTCTTTGTAATTTTCTCAATATCTCCGTCAAAAATTTGCCAGGCAGTTGTCGCCGCCGGACTGGCGAATTTAGGATCACTGTCGACGGCGTTTCGAATCATCCGGAACGCTTCGTCAGTTTTTCCGCGTCTCAGCAGCAAATTCCCAAAAGCCCATTTGACCTGAGCATAATTCGGCGCGAGTTCAAGCGCACGCTTTAGATCTTTTTCGGCACCCTCAACATCACCGGCTCTTTCGCGCGATTTTCCAAGCGCAAGCCACAGCCGATAATCATACGGAGAAAGCGATGCAGCTTTTTCAAACCCGGCTAGCGATTTAGGTCCGTCTTCAGGGAGAAACGAGCGTTCGTTAACATTAGCCAAAGCAAAATGTGTTTTTGGATCATTTGGCGCAAAACCAACAGCAAGCTCTGCAACATCCTTAGTCACTGCCTGAGTTGAGATCGTATTTCCCAACAACCATTTTATGCCGATCCCCAGTAACCCAAGGGCGATAAGTAAAACAACTAAGAGCACGATCTTTAGCAGCGCCGAATCTATTTTTATCGATCTATTGGACATAGGAAACTTCAAAACTCGCGATTTACTAAACCTTGCTGACTAATTTCGGATACGTGAGGAAACTTAGAACTGGTTACCGTCGATCGGTTCGATCTTTATCCACGCCCGTTTTAGGCTTACATTCGCGTCCTTACAAACGAGCTTTACTTCCTTCAACCTCTCAGGCTTAATATCGCGAAATGACAAGAGGATCTCCTGAACATTATTATCGCTGCAAATTTGCGGAAGTGATCCATTGCCGCCGTAAACCGGCAATCCGTGGATCACTTTGTCTTTTTTCATAGGATCATCGTCTAAAAACCCGATCGGCTTATAATCCCATTCCGGATTATTTTCGAGTTCGCGCAACACCATTTCGCCTCCATCACCCGCACCGTAGATCAAAGCCCTACGTCTCTGATTCGACATCGGAGTCGGAAGCATTTGCCGGAAAACGCGGAAGGTCATTCGGCTTGTCACCAATGCCAGTAAAAGCACGATGCCGTCAACAATAAATACCGCTCTTGAAAACTCCTGGAATCTATATAACAGCAAGATCGAAAGTACA
>JBGTEI010000236.1:0-6999 GCA_041747875.1 Pyrinomonadaceae bacterium
GATCCATTTGCAACTTCATGGTCGGAGGCGACAAGGTACTATCTGGATAATTTTGATTCAATTTCCAGAGCCTTTTTGGTGATCTCATCGACTTCTTCAAACGGCCGCTTTTCAGTTACCTTAACGTTAACCAAAATCTGAGGGTACTGATCAAAACCATTTTTCATTTCGGATAATGATTTGCCGTTTGCGATCAAAGTCTCAAGCAACGAAAGTGCAGTCTGCATACCATCGCCGACGAGCCCATTTTCAGGGAAAATAATATGACCGGATTGTTCGCCGCCGATCGACGCTTCTGATTCTAAAATTGCTCGCAGTACAAATTTGTCACCAACATCAGTCCTCAGCAATTCTATATTCCTTGATCTTAAAGCGACTTCCAGACCAATATTGCTCATCACTGTTGCAACGACCACTTCCTTATTTAATCGCTGCGTGTCCTGAAGATGCTGCGCCATTATCCACAACGTTGCATCACCATCAACCAACCCACCTTTTTCATCAACAAAAAGGGATCTGTCAGCATCGCCATCAAAAGCGACGCCAAAATCCGCGTTCTGCTCAAGTACTTTTCTTTGGAGGTGCTCAAGATGCATCGACCCGCAGTCGCGATTTATATTCGACCCGTCAGGTTTATTGTTTATCGCAATCACTTCTCCGCCGAGTTTGTTAAATAATTTTGGTGCAAGGTCTGAGGCAGCACCATTCGCACAATCAACAACGATTCTTAATGCGGAGAGGTCGAGTTTGCGAAAATTATCAGCCAGATGATCCAGATACTTTTCATGAAAGATCTCCGCCTTTGACGAGTCTACGTCGACATCTACGCCCTCTGTATCGGTAAACTGGCAGATGAGCCCTTCAATTTCTCGCTCCGCAGCCGCGTCCAACTTTTTCCCGGACGGAAGAAAAACTTTTACACCGTTGTCCTGATAAGGATTATGAGAGGCACTTATAACGATACCTGCGTCAAAATCTTCTGCGCTCGTCAGGTATGCAACTCCAGGCGTCGTAATAACACCCGCTGACTGACAGACCGCTCCTTCGGATAGAGCACCCGCAACAATTGCATCCTCGATCCATGTTCCGGATTCACGGGTATCCCTGCCGATCAGAAAACGGGCTTTCTGATCCGCATCGCCTCCGATGTGTTTGGCCAATGCTTTGCCGATCAGCGTGACGGTAGATCTATCGAGCGGGAATTTACCGGCTTCCGCGCGGATTCCGTCGGTTCCAAATAACTTTTTCATACCTTCTGTTTTTGATGGTCTTTATTAGATTGTTAAAATTGTCGTAAATATCTATATTTATTGTAGAAAATGGGGGTTAGCTAAAAAACATCGTTCGTTTTACTTATATCGCAAAATTATCCTTGACGCCAAACCAAAAATATCCATAATAAATATTTGTAGGTTGTATAAATTTTTCCGATACCGACAACCTTTTTAGTTTCTTGTGAATCCCAATTTCCGCGGACCAAACTTCCGCAGACTGTTAGCGGCACGAATTTCCAGAGAAGTTTCAGCCTTAAATTCCAATCAATTACAAAAAGATCTATGAACAGAAAATTATTATTAGCCATTATTATTAGTGTGTCTGCTGCAATACCCGGTTTTGCACAGGACGGAAATACCGAGCCCAAAACCAAACGACCGCGGGTTATCGTTACCGAGAATATTCCGATCGCGTCGCCGACCCCGGAATCGACACCGCGAAAAGTTTTAGTGGTTCCGAGTGCCAGCCCTAGTAACGGAACCGAGGTAAAAACCGCGCCGACAGGTACTGATAATGAATTAAATAATAACAATTCGCAGCCTTCACTTTTCAATCCTCAGGCTAGATCGCTAAGTTATATTCAAACACAAAGCAAACTTGAAGAAGCAAAACGCCAAATGCGAACTCAGCCTTTGCGCATTTCTTTAAATGATGAGGAACAAACCCATGAAATCGTTAGAATTGCCTTTTACGATTGGACCAATCAAAAAATTGATTACGCAGTAATTTCTAAGACGACATTCCTGGGAACGGATTCTGACGCCGTAGTAAGAACCGAAAATGAACAAACGGTTAGGATCAGAACAATACGCGGAAATGGAGTCAACACTCCGGTAATGGTCTTTGATATGTACAACCGTGCACACTTGCCTTTGATCGTGCAGTATCCGATCGAGAAATTCGGTAGATTTCAGGAAATGGCATATTACGTTTCGACACATCCGGGGATAGTAACTGCGGAAAATGTAAACGCCGGAAGGACCTATCTTGCAAATGTCCTTGATGTCGCTCGCGAGAAGCTTCGTGAAAAAGGGATATTTATTCAACCTAAAGTGGTCGATATTGCTGAACGGCTTGCGCTTGTAGAGCACGTAGATCACCTTCGATTCCGCACGGAATATCATCCAAAAATTTACAATGACGTTTATACGCTTTACGCACTAAATCAAGGTCAGACATATCGCTATTCCGTAAGCAGCGCAGGCGCGGGCGGGATGGTTCAAATGATCCCTGCAACTTATAGAATGATCAGATCGCGCTATTATCAGGTTGGACTTAACCCGGATTTTGTCTCCGGAATGAGAGATCATCAGAATGCGGCTCAGGCAATGCTTCTCTATATGCAGATGACCTGGAATGATCTGCTTTCAAACAGCACCGTTCGTGATGCTATGGATCAGGGAATTGCGACTCAGGAACAACTAATGGCGGCAGGATATAATTCAAACCCGTCCAGATTACCGGGTTATATCAGACGCGGCGGAGCGGGTTGGACAAATCTGATTCCTCGTGAAACCAAGATCTATTTGCAGATCTATGAGTCGGTGGAACGATATGTTCCGATGGCACCCCGAAGCCGGTAGAGAATTTCAAGATCAAAATTGATGATGGGCGGTTTTTTTAACCGCCCATCATTTTTGCGTAAGCACTTTGAACATCGGAAAAAACGCAGCTTACCAAGTTCTCCCCGTCAAAGAATTCTTTTTCCGTTACTTCAAAACCGAAATATTTCGTCGGAACGAATTCCTTTAAAGCATCTTCCGCAGGAAAAACGATCTGCGCAATGTTCAACCCCCAGAGTTTGCCGAGGAAAATATCAATTGAGACCCGCAGATGATTCTCATCGGAAAAGTAACGATTCTTCCGGATCTCTCTTCCTTCAAAACTCTGAAAGGCCTGATATTCGGTATCGTTAAGTTCGATCGATGATATACGCCTGGATCTGATCCCCGCCTCAGAGACCGCAATGCGTTTTTCAAACCGCCGTACCCAAAGCTTTGTTTTCGGATCACGAATCGCACGCAAGCGAATCGACGTCCCTTCGACATAGTTATCAAAAAACTGCAAATGCGCGTCTGCTGGCGTCATCGGTTCCGGAAGTTCATCCACCAAAAACCGCCTGCAATACTCAATTCTTTCCTGATTCTCAGATTCCATTTCCTTGTCTTTTCGTCTATTTGTTTTATACTCTTTTACTTTCAGTGCGAACAAGCAATATTAAGGAGAAAGCATGCGATTTCAAAATCTACTTTATATATTTATTTTTACTCTTTCGATTTTTCTTTTGGGTTGTCCGGGTGAAGAGCCAAAAACGCCGGAAGCAAACGAAAATGTTTCAAACTCAAACACAACCGCAGAGCAAAGCGACAATTCAAATAATCCGCTAAAGACCGACGCTCAAGCGCCGCGAACTGAAGAAAAGGTCGCCGAAACATTAAAGCCGGTCGTTGACGCTTATTGCGCCGCGATAAATAAAGGTGATGATGCGGCATTAAAGAATATCTATTCGCAGGCCTCCTGGAATGCGCTTTCCGCAGACGCAAGATTCGAAGGAAAAACCGTTTCAAAATATCTTGGTGAAAGCGAACCTATCGGGAACCAATGCAAGGTGATCAATGAGCGGATTTCAGGTGAAGTAGCGGAAGCGATCGTTATTACACAGACATATCCTAAAGGAGTTCCGCTAAAATTTGTAAAAGAAAACGGCTCGTGGAAAATGACAAATCAGAGTTCCGATTTTGACGCGGTTAGAAAAAACTCAAAGAAATAACCACAAGGTAACTATGACACGCAAAAAAAACAGGAAGCATTCGTACCTTAATACGGATGCTTCCCTTCCTTTTTAGCCGCCGCTATTTAGAACAAAGTTCCGCAACTATTTTATTCATCCCGCCAAGATTAAGTTCTATTTCCTCAACTAATTTGAACTGGTTTTTCGCACGATCAAGGTTATGGGTTTCATACGCCGTTTTAAAATATACGTCGTTTTTCAGAAAGTCTGTCAGCATTCTAAGCCCTATAATAAATGTCATTACTTTCGCGCTGAACGCCAAATTATCAGCTTCGACGCTTGAGATCTCGCCGTCAAATGCTTCGATAAACCCGGTTGCGAAAGCTTCAAAATAGCTCAGATCAAAATTTACCTTTGAAACGTCTGCCTCGTCTTCATCGGCTGTATTACATATCGTCCGCACCGCATCGCCAAAATCAAAGAGTACAATTCCCTTCATTACGGTGTCAGTATCGATAACACACAGAGGTTCATCCTCTGCGGTAAAAAGTGCGTTGGAGATCTTTGTGTCGTTGTGCGTCGCACGAACCGCGATCTTCCCTTCGTTGATCAGATTTTCAAGCGTCAACATTTCAACGCGGTGTTCATTTGCAAACGATATCAACTGATAAGCCTGATCGATCCTTTTTTTACTTGAACCTGAAAGTGCAGCGTCAAACTGAACAAACCTAACCGACATTTTATGGAAATCCGGAATCACATCGATCAATTTCGACGGATCAAAATCTTTTGTTAAATGAAGAAATTCTCCAAAAAGCCTCCCGGCGCCTTTTGCGATATTGGAATGTGTTACTCTTTCATAGCTCACCGAACCATCTATATGCGCAGTCAGATTCCAGTAATTCCCGTCTTTATCTAAGTAATAATTCCCGCCGTTTTTTGTCGGAAGAAACGTCAGCACGCGCTTCTGCAGTTCCACAGCCGGAAGATGTCTTAGCTTTTCCCGAATGTGATTACTGATCTGAACCTTATTATTTACAAGCCCCGGGACATCGGGAAATACGACATGATTTATCCTTTGTAAAACATAATCTTTCGAGCCCGTCGACGTGATCAAATATGTATCATTTATATGACCGGTACCGAGTTCTGACGCAGAGGAGAACGCCTCATCCAGATCAAATTGATCAAAGATATTTTCCAAATCAAACGCTATTTCCATAGATTTTTCGGGTAAACACCAGTTTCTTTCAATAATTTTATTCCGTTTATCAAATTCAATTTGTCGTCACGGTACGTCATTCCCATCCATTCCGAATCGGTACCAAAAACCTGCACTGAACCGCGTTTTCCGGCGATCATTTCATCTACAACGTTCGTTATGAAATACTCCGATTCCGGATGTTTATCAAAACTCGAAAGGAAACGGACAAACCCGTTTTCGAGCTCATCGAAGATCTGCGGGGTAAAGCCCCAGAAATTCATAGAAACGAGTTCGTCTGCACTCAGTTCGATATCTTTGAAGGAAGTCTTATCAAAGATATGTCCGCCAATTCGCATGATCTTTTTTCGTTCTGTGATCTTCTCTAAAAAGCCTTTGTCATTGATAAAACACTCCCCACGGGAAACGCTTCCATTATCGGAAAGCGTATTTTTCAGGCGGTATCCGATCATTGAATGATTGCTGCTTTCCGGATCCGTTTCACTCAACACTCTAAAGATCCTTTCAAACGAATCCCGGCCGTAAAAATCATCGGCATTTATAACGCAAAAGTTCTCACTTACATAGCGTTTTGCAGTCAGGAGCGCATGCGCAGTCCCCCACGGCTTTGTTCGCCCTGTTGGCAGGAATTCCGGAGGAATACTATCGCTTTCCTGACAAACAAATTCTGCTTCGATCTTGCCCTTTAATTTTGCACCAAACCTCTCACGGAAAGCCTCAGTTATTTCTTGTCGAACAACAAATACAACTTTGGAAAACCCCGCATTTATTGCGTCAAACAGCGAAAAATCGATTATTGCACTTCCGGTATCGTTTATCGGTTCAAGCTGTTTGATCCCGCCGAATCTACTCCCCAGGCCGGCAGCCAATACAACCAGACTAACTTTTGTCATGCGCTTAATTTCTATTTTCGGATTTTGTCCGATATTATCGTAAAACTTAAATCATTCTAAACTAAACATTTAACGAGCAATTAAGAATTTTGTTTCCGAATTAACGCGACTTTGAGTTCAACATTATGAAACTTGTCACGATCGATTACATTATCATTTTCGGGCTCTTTTTTCTCATCCTCGTGGTCGGATTTATTGTTTCAAAAAAATCCGGGCGCGACACAACGGAGTATTTTCTATCGGGTAGAAATATCCCCTGGTGGCTTCTCGGAATGTCGATGGTCGCGACTACGTTTTCCACTGACACGCCAAATCTTGTTACAGATATTGTTAGAAACAACGGCGTTTCCGGAAACTGGGTCTGGTGGGCATTTTTGCTGACCGGAATGTTAACCGTTTTTATTTATGCGCGGCTTTGGCGTAAATCCGGAGTGACGACGGATCTCGAGTTTTATGCGTTTCGTTACGGCGGCCGGCCGGCGAAATTTCTCAGAAGTTTTCGCGCGATCTATCTCGGATTGATATTCAACGTGCTGATGATGAGCGCAGTGACGCTTGCGACCATCAAGATCGGCGAGGTGATGCTTGGTTTATCGCCGCTGACGACGGTTGGCATCGCCGGCGTTGTAACTGTGATATTTAGCGCGGTCGGCGGATTTCGCGGCGTTGTCTATACGGATTTTATATTGTTTTTTGTTGCCATGTCAGGAGCATTTGGGGCTGCATATTTTACCGTTAACCTCGAAGCGGTCGGTGGTTTATCAAACATGCTGGCGCATGCAAATGTCGCCTCGAAAATATCTATCCTGCCGGATCTAAACGACAAAAATCTGGTAATTACACTTTTGATAATTCCGCTCGCCGTCCAATGGTGGAGC